>JBDTSC010000521.1:0-2508 GCA_039931375.1 Ardenticatenales bacterium | reverse complement strand
CGGCCGATGAACAGGGGCGGAATGCCGCCGCGAAGGCACAGCGAGGCGCAGGCGCGATGGACGACGCCCCAGCCGGGGTTCATCACCCCGAGCGCGCACTTGCCCTCGGTGATCTCGCCCAGCAGCGTTCCGCCCGCGATCGACGACGGGACGCGCGCCGCTTCGGGCGGCCCGACCTGGCCGTCCGCCGCTTCGACGCTGCCTCCCACGACCTCGATCAGCCCGTTCGTTCCGAGGAACGCGGGCGTGCCCCGCAGCCGCACGATCCGGTGATCCAGGGGCGCGAGCGCGCGGCGGTCGATGCCGTGCTTGCCCTCGCCGACGAGAATCAGCCGCGGATCGACGTCGGGTTCGCCGGGCAGCGGAGCGATCGTCAGCATCGGCACGGGCGCAAGGTCGAGCCGGCCGGTGTAGGTGCGCACCTCGCCATAGAAGAAGTGCGACGGCGCGTTCGGCGGCAACGCGGCGGCGACCGCGGCGGCGATGCAGGCGCCGCCGCCGATCAGCGCGACGACGCGACGGCGCACGAAGCGACGCACGGTCGGCGCGCTGCGCGGGGCATAGCCGACGTAGAACGCATCCGCGGGCGTACGGTGCACGGCGCCCCCGGCCGGCGCGGGAGCGGGACCCGGACCCGGCACGATCCGCGCCGGCTCTACGCGCGTCCCAGCCGGCAGGGCGGCGGGGTGAACCCAGACGCGGCCGTCCGCGACCCGGACGCGGAACGTCGGAACGCGCTCGTCGAACGGCGGCGGCGAGCAACCGTCGTCCGGCCGGTACTGATAGCCGTGCCACGGACACGTGATCAGCCCATCGATGATCCGCCCCTCACCGAGCGGACCGTTCTGGTGCCGGCAGACATTCGAGACCGCCGATACGCGATCGCCGTAGCGGAACACCGCGACCCTCTCCCCGCCGAGCGAGACCACGCGCGCCGCGCCGTCCGCGAGGGTCGATGCCGGACCGCAGTCGACATAATCGTCACGATCTCGCCCGGCGTTCGCCTCGCGCGCCACGTCCGCGGCGCGTTCGCGCCAGCCAGCGGCCAAGTGGAGGCCGAGCACCCACGCCATGCCGGCGCCGAGGAGAGCGACGAGCGGGCCGGTCCGTGCGGTCTGGAGGAGGCCCAGGCCGACGTGGAGCACGATGAGGCCATAGGCGACGTACACCGCCATGTGCAGCGTCTTCCAGATCGGCGGCGATAGGTTGGCGAGCCAGAAGTCGTGGCTCGTCGCCGCCATCCCGAACAGGATGATCAGGGCGATGAGCCCGAGCGGTTGGAACGGGTAGCCGCCGTCCAGCCACCGCCCATCGCTGACCAGCAGGCTGACGAACGGGTTGAGGACCCCGAGCGCGTGGAACTGGACGAACGCGGCGGCGGCGTGGACGAGCGCGACGAGGAACATCGACACGCCGAGGTGGCGCCGGTTGTAGAGAAGGGGGAGCCAGCGCGGGTTCAAGCGGCACAACGGGCCGATCGACAGGATCACGTGGAGCAGCACGAGCGCGCACGTCCCGAACGCGCGGATGAGCACGGTCTCCGCGGTCGGCGGCGGCTGGCGCGTGCCGGCGACGACGGCGAACACGCCGATGTAGAGGGCGATGCCGAGCCAGACGAGGCCATCGTACCGCCGCTTCTGGCGGTTCCAGCCGACGGCGCGGTAGCCATGGCTCATGGGGGCGATCCTGTCGGCGTGGCCGCGCTGCTCGCCGTGGGCGTGGCGCGGGTCGGCGATGGTGGCTGTGGCGGGCGCAGCGCCGAGGATTCGTTGGCCGGCGTTCCGCCTGACAGCGTCCCGTGCAGCACTCGGTCGCGCGCGGCGCCCCTGGCGACGGCCAGCCCGAACGCCAGCGGCAGCGCGACGGCCAGCGCGGTGGTCGCGCGCCGATGGCGGCGGCGGAGGACGGCGTTCACCGCGGCCTTCGATCTTCGGCGGGCGACGACGCGGCATGGGGCGGGGAGGGGTGTGCGTCGTGGGCCTCGATCGGTCCACCGCGCCACCATCGCCAGGCCATGATCGGCCACAGCGCCACGACGCCGGGCGCCACGATGAAGCGGAAGCCGCGCGATCCGGCCGCCGCCGCAGGATCGATCCGCCGGATCCCGATGGCCAGGAAGAGTGCGCCGAACACAACGCCGATCGCCGCGTAGGCGGCCGCGATGTCCACGAGGCGTTGGGCAAGAAAGGGGCTCATCGGCGGCGCCTCGGCGGTGGGACGGTCAGGGCGGGCGGCGGCGCGCTCTGCGGCGGGCTGGACCACGCCGCGCCGCGGCCGACCACGCGGGCTTGGCCGAGAACGCCGCGCCACCGTATAATGCTCCGTCGCGCGCGGGCGGGTGCCGCCTGTCCGCGCCGACGGTCGGCACGGCCCGACATCGATCGCCCTTTGCACCTTGGAATGGTCGTGTGGAGCAACCCATCTTCAATTGGAACGCCGCCGCCCGTCTCGCGTTCGACGCGATGGGCGACAAGCAAGCCGAAGACCTCGTGATCCTGGATCTGCGGC
>JBDTSC010000520.1:0-2513 GCA_039931375.1 Ardenticatenales bacterium | reverse complement strand
CTACTACGCCCACGCCTGCGGCCGCCCCTACGTCCGCGACGACGTCTGGCTCGCGTTCTTCGGCCGCATCGCCGACCGCATCGCCGCCGACATCGCGCCGCGCACGGCCATGGACGTCGGCTGCGCGCTGGGCTTCCTCGTCGAAACGCTTCGCGAGCGCGGCGTCGACGCGCGCGGCATCGACCTGTCGGCGTACGCGATCGGCCAGGCGCACCCCGATGTCGCGCCGTACCTCGCCGTCGCCAGCGCCACCGCACCGCTCCCGGGGCGATACGACCTCGTAACGTGCATCGAGGTCCTCGAGCACATGCCCCGCGATGATGCGGACCGCGCGATCGACGTCCTCACATCGGCCGCCGATGACATCTTGTTCTCGTCGTCCCCCACCGACCACGCTGAGCCGACGCACCTCAACGTGCAGCCGCCCGAAGCCTGGGCCGCCGCCTTCGCCCGCCGCGGCTTCTACCGCGACGCGGACTACGACGCCTCGTTCCTCACCCCGTGGGCCGCCCGCTACCGCAAGGTCGACGGCCCGATCGTCTCCGTCGTCGCTGCCTACGAGCGCCGCCTGTGGCAGCTGGCCGATGCGAACCACCAGCTGCGCGAGGCGAACGCGTCGCTGCGTGCTGCCACGGCCGACGTCGAGCGCGCCCTCGCAGAACGCGACGCCGAGCTGTCGTCGCTGCGCGCGGTCGCCGCCGAGCGCGACGCGGCGCGGGCGGCGGCCGACGCGATGCGGGGCGATCTCGAGGCGTTGCGGGCGACGCGGACGGTGCGCGCGTCGGCCGCTTTGGGGCGGTGGATCGCGCGGTGGATCTCGCGGTGGGGTGGACCACTGGTTAAGCGTTGACAAGCCGCGCGGGACGACGTATTCTGGTGCCTGGTTCATCGAACATCCGTTCGGCCGGACCAACCAACGGCGTCGATTCCATGACTCGGGAAAAGGATCCGTCATGAGCACTGTCCGCGTTCTCGTCGGCACCAAGAAGGGTGCGTTCATCTGCACCTCGGACGGCAAGCGCCAGAATTGGAAGATCGACGGCCCGCACTTCGGGGGCTTCGAGATCTACCACGTCAAGGGCTCGCCGGTCGATCCGAACCGCCTGTTCGCGTCGCAGTCCAGCGACTGGTTCGGCCAGCTCGTCCACCGCTCCGACGACGGCGGCGCGACGTGGGCGCCGGTCGGCAACGAGTTCAAGTACGCCAGCATGCCCGGCACCCACCAGTGGTACGACGGCACGCCGCACCCGTGGGAGTTCAAGCGCGTGTGGCACTTCGAGCCGTCGCTGACGGACCCCGACACCGTCCTGGCGGGGGTCGAGGACGCCGCGCTCTTCAAGACGACGGACGGCGGGACGACGTGGAACGAGGTCGCCGGGCTGCGCGAGCACGCCACGGGCAAGGACTGGGCGCCGGGGGCCGGGGGCATGTGCCTCCACACGATTCTGGTGGATCCGACGAAGCCGGATCGCATCTTCGTGGCGATCTCGGCCGCAGGCAGCTTCCGCACGGACGACGGCGGCGCCACGTGGAAGCCGATCAATAAGGGCCTGATCTCGAACTTCATGCCCGACCCGAGCGCCGAGGTCGGCCACTGCGTCCACCGCATCGCCTTCCACCCATCCCGCCCGTCCACCCTCTACATGCAAAAGCACTGGGACGTCATGCGCAGCGACGACGCCGGCGACAACTGGCGCGAGGTCAGCGGCGACCTGCTGCCCAGCGACTTCGGCTTCCCGATCGACGTCCACGCCCACGAGCCGGAGACGGTCTACATCGTCCCGATCAAGAGCGACTCCGAGCACTACGTGCCCGACGGCAAACTGCGCGTCTACCGCAGCCGGACCGGCGGCATGGAGTGGGAGCCTCTCTCCAACGGCCTCCCCCAAAAGGACTGCTACGTCAACGTCCTGCGCGAGGCGATGGCCGTCGATCAGCTGGATGACTGCGGCATCTACTTCGGCACGACCGGCGGCCAGGTGTACGTCTCACCGAACGGCGGCGATAACTGGTCCGCCATCGGCGAGCACTTCCCGACCGTCCTGTCCGTCGAGGTCCAGACGCTCCGATGATCCGCGTCGTCCTCCCCTACCACCTGCGCAACCTCGCCCGCGTCGGCGCCGAGGTCGACCTCGACCTCGGCGCGACGGACTCCATGACGGTCGCGACAACGGACGCCGTGCTGGACGCCCTCGAGGCGCGGTACCCGATGCTTCGCGGCACGATCCGCGACCACGCGTCCAAGGAGCGCCGAGCGTTCCTCCGCTTCTTCGCGTGCGGCGAGGACATCTCGTTCGAGCCGACGGACGCGGCGCTGCCGGCGGCGGTCGTGTCGGGCGACGAGCCGTTTCTGGTGATCGGGGCGATCTCGGGCGGGTGAGGTGGGGTGGTGGGGGCGGGGGAGGGCTGGCTTCAGCTGCCGGCCCTCCCCCGCAAGCCCCTAATACTGCGCCAACGTCGGATCCACCTGCTCGATCCACGCGCGGATCCCGCCCCGCACGTTGCGCACCTTG
>JBDTSC010000519.1:0-2519 GCA_039931375.1 Ardenticatenales bacterium | reverse complement strand
CGGATGACAACGCCGTCGGCCTCGTGGCCCTCGAGGGATCGGGCGTGACGTCGAGCTGGCGGCGTGGGACGTGGGCACGGGACGTCGCCGTCGCCGGCGGTGCGGTGCTCGCCGTGGACGACCGGGGCCGCGTCCGGCGCTTCGACGGACCGGGCGAGGGCGCACCCGCCTGGACAACGGATGTCGGCGGCGCCGGCCCGACGCGCCTGGCCGCCGGCGGCGACCGCGTGTACGCCGCCCGCCCGATCTCGGGCACGATCGTCGTGCTCGACGCGGCCGGTGGTGCCGAGGTCGGGCGCATCGCCGCCGCGGCCGTGGGCGCCGGAACGGACGACGTCGCCGCCACCGCCGACGGGATGGCCTTTACGATCGACGCGGCGCGCGGCGTGCTCGCCGCCTTCGCGCCCGACGGCACGCTGAGCGCGACCCTGTCCGTCGGCCTGTCCGCCCCGCCGCGGTTCCTCGCTGTGGCCGACACCCCGGCCGGTCGTGTGGCCGTTGTTGCCACGGACGCTGGCGAGGTCGAGCGCTACGACCTGGCGACGGGCAAGCTCATCGATGCGTGGTCGCCGGTCGTCGAGGGCCGACCGTTCGTGCCGGCCGATGTCGCGATCGGGTCGGACGGTACGGTGTACGTCGCGCAGCGAGAGCCGGGCGCCGTGCACGCGTTCCCGCCGGGCCCCATACCGATATCCACGCCGCCCGGCGACGGCACCGCGACCCCAACCCCGGGTCCGCTGAGCTGCCGCGTCGTCGGAACGAAGGGCGCCGCGCCTGCCCGGATCGTGCTGGGCGAGTCTGTCGGCGTCTCGATCACGTTGCGCGCAACCTGTCCGGCGGCGACGCGCTTCGATGGCGCGGACGTCCTGCTCGTCGTCGATCGCTCCGGCTCGATGGCGCCCGATGACAAGCTCTCGATCGCGAACGCCGTGGCGGCGCGGCTGGCGCACGCGTTCCGCGACGGGGGGCATCGTGTCGGCCTCGTGACGTTCGCCGGGGACGCCGCGCTGGCCGTGCCGCTCGGTGCGGCGGACGACGTTGCCGCCGCGCTGCATGGTCTCGAGGCCGACGGCACGACCGACATCGCCGCCGCGATCGAACTCGCACGGACGACGTTTGCCTCAGACCGCCGTGCGGGCGCGCTGCCGCTCGACGTCCTCCTCTCCGACGGCCGCTCCGCGACGGCGTACGACGCGTCGGCGCTGGCTACCGACGGGGTGCTCACCGCCGCCGTCGCCGTCGGATACGACGCGGAGCACGACTTGCTCGGCCAGTTTTCTGCCGCGCCCGACCTGCTGTTCACCGCAACCGCGCCGGACGTGGCACACGCGATCCATCACCGCCTGCTGACCGCCGTGTACGGCACCGTCGCTGGCAACTGGGCGATCGACGACGCCCTCGGCGTCCAGGTCGAGCTTGTCGAGCGCAGCCCTTTGCCGGCCGCGGTACGCAGCGACGACCTCCTGCGCTGGTCGCGTCCCGTCCTGCCGCCCAGCGGCATCACGCTGACCTATCGCGTCCGCCCGCTCGTGACCGGCTGGATCAACACGAACCGCTTCGCGTACGCCGACTACACCGATGCCGACGGCGCGCGCCGGCGCTACGTCCTGCCGATTCCGGTCGTCGAGGTCATCGCCCCGACGGCGACGGCGACTCCCGAACCGACCGCGACCTTCGTGCCGACCGCGACGATCGTGCCGCCAGCGATCTTCCTGCCGATCGCGCTGACCGAGCGCTGCCGTCCGACGACGCGGCCCATCGATGCCGTCCTCGTCATCGACGCGTCCACGAGCATGCTCGAGCACACGTCCGACGGCCGGACGAAGCTGGACGCCGCGCGCGCCAGTGTCGGTGCCTTCCTCGACGCCCTGCGCCTGGCGCGCGGCGACCGCGCCGCCGTCGTCACGTTCCACCAGGCCGCGGCCATCGTCGCGCCGCTCACGAGCGACCGCGGCCGCCTCGACCGTGCGCTGGGCTCGATCGCCACGGACCGTCAGACGTGCCTCGTCTGCGGTGTCGACGCCGCGATCAGTGTGCTGGGCGCCGTCGCCGGCCAAGCGGATCGCCAGGCGGTGATCGTCCTCCTCACCGATGGCCGCTCGAACCCGCGGCCCGCCAGCGAGGCCGTGACGCGTGCCGAGGTGGCCAAGGCGGCGGGAGTGTCGGTGTTCACGATCGGGCTCGGTGCCGAGCTGGACGTCGAAGCGCTGGCCGCCATCGCGTCGTCGCCCCGCGCCTTCTTCCGCGCGGTCGACGCGGCGGCGCTGGATGCGATCTACCGCGACATCGCCCGCGAGCTGCCGTGTCCGCCGGGGGCGTTCTGGGGACGGCGCTAGCAGGCGGTTGCCCACTGACCCGGCCGTACGACACGGCCATGCAGGTGAAACGTGTTACCGCCACTCGTCGTCGGGCCCCGCCGTTCGGTGGGCTATCATGACCCCCGTCGCGTCCCACCCGGAGGTCCACCATGCCCATCCGCGTCGCCATCAACGGCCTCGGCCGCGTCGGCGAGATGGCCC
>JBDTSC010000518.1:0-2521 GCA_039931375.1 Ardenticatenales bacterium | reverse complement strand
CGCTCACGGCCGCACGATCAAGGACGCGGCCTGCTCGACCTCATACTGGTTGGTGTACGCGCCCTGCTTCATCGACCTCACCCGCCCGTCCGGCCCGATGAGATACGTGGTCGGGTAGGTGCCGATCCGGTATTGGTCGGCCACCCGACCATCACGGTCGATCCCGACCGGAAACGACAGCCCAAGCTCATCGAGGTAGGCCGCCGCCTGCTCGGGCGTCTCGTCGACGTCGATCGCCACAACCGCCAGGTCGGCGGCGGCGGCGTGCGCATCGTGGACCGCTTGCAGGAACGGCATCTCGTGGCGGCACGGCGCGCACCACGTCGCCCAAAAGTTGAGCAGCACCGCCTTGCCGTGATGATCCGCCAGCGACACCGTCGTGCCGGACAGCGGACCATCGAGGCTGAACGGCGGAGCGACTTCCCCGAGGCTGGCCACACCCGGCTCGACGAGGCCGACGGAGAGGCCACCATCGTCGGCGCCCCCGCCGGCGCCCCCGCCGGCGTTCGACGCGGCGGTCGACGCGGCGATGGCCGTCAGGCGGATCGGGCTGACCATGCCTTCGCCGCCCTTGCCCGACGTGCCGGCCACCATCTTTTCGAGCATCGCCTTCAGCGCGGCCTCGGACTCGGCCGGCGGCGTCGGCGGCGGGGTGCGCCATCGCGCGAACCCCTGCCCCGCCGCAAAGCCGGCGACGAGCATCGCGGCGGCCGTCACCGCGTACATCCATGGCCGTGGCTGCGCGCTCGCGGGCTTCGCCGGAGCCACCGGGGCCACCGGGGCCACCGGGGCCACCGGCGCGAACGGAACGGCGGCCACGGCGTCAGCGTCGCGGTCCTCCATCGGGCCGGCGAGCCCATCGTCCACGCTCATGGCGCACCGGTCGGGGCGCCGCCGCGCTCATCGGCGGGCAGCACAGCGTCCGGGTCGTAGAAGTAGATCTGGACCTGCTGCTGCGCCCACGCGTTGTCCAACCATACCCGCACCAGCGCGTCGCGCCGATCGGCGTCCTTGCGCTCTTCGGGCGTGAGGTCCTTCATCACCTCCGCCTGGATGTACGCGTCGATGTCGCCCGCCCGCTGCAGGAACGCCACGATGTTCGATTCGTCCACGCCGTTGGCCGCGATCGCGTCGTCCAGCTGCTTGCGGGCCGCGTTCTGGCGCGAGAGGAGGCTGTTGATCAGCTCGTCGTTCGTCAAAGGCGGCGGCTTGCCGGTCATCGTCCGGGCCGCGTTCTCGAACAGGAGGGCGTCGATCTGGCGCCGGAGGAGCTTCACCTCGAACGCCTTCATCCCGGCGACGTCGTCGTAGTTCGGGACGGGATCCGCCGAGAGCGAGGCGATCGTGCGGGCGACGCGAACGGCCAGCTCGAGGTCGGCCATCAAGTACGGCTTGCCGGCCACGCTGGCGATCATCGTCTCGCGCGCGAAGTCGGTGTTGATCGGCGGGAGCGCGGCCAACGCCGTCAGCGCCGGCGCCGTCGCGATCGCCTTCGGCGCCGGCGCGCCGGCGCCCTGCCCGGCGGCGGGCGGAGCGACGCCGTCGCCGGAAGGAGACGCCGTCGGACCGGCGCCTTGCTGGCGCACGAGCACGGCCGCGATTCCAGCCAGAAGCAGCAGCGCCAGGCTCGCGCCGGCGATGATCGGCATGATGCCGCCGGATGTGCGGTCCGCGCCGGCGCGCGACGCAGCGGACCTCGCCGGTCGGGCCGCGGGCTCCGCGGCGGTCTTGGTGCGCGTTTCGATCTTGAAGAGGGGCATGCCGATCGTCTCTTTCCGGGGCGGACGGCGGGTTGCGGCGCGCCGATGCACGGCGCGGCGGAGGAGTGCGGGACGCAACGGCCGGCGCCGCGCCCCTTCGAAGGCGGCCAATGATAGATGAGATGGCCCCCCGCTGCGCTATGCTTGCCCGATCATGATGCACGGATCCGGTTGGTTCAGCTTCATCCAACACGACCCATCGCGGCCGCAGCCCAAGGTCAACGCGGCGCTGTTGCGGCGCGTCGGCTCGTTCGTGTGGCCGTATCGCCGCCGCGTGGCGATCATGCTGGCGCTCCTGCTGGCGATCTCGCTCATCGATCTCGTGCCTCCCCTACTGTACGCCGGCCTGATCGACAGCCTGCGGACGGACCCGGCCACCGGCCGCATCGCCCTGACGGCGACGCGGCTGAACCAGATGGCGCTCGGACTGCTGGCTCTGCCGATCGTGTCGAGCCTCCTCGGCGGCTACCAACGACACCAGAACGCCACAGTCGGCGAGGGGTTGATCTTCGATCTTCGCGTCGCGGCCTATGACCACCTGCAGCGCCTCGGCCTGCGCTTCTTTACGACCACCAAGACGGGCGAGATCACGGCCCGCCTGGACAACGACGTCGTCGGCGCCCAGAACGCCGTGGTCAACACGCTCCCGAACGTCCTGTCCAGCGTCCTGACGCTGGCGACGACGCTGGCGATCATGCTGCGCCTCGAGTGGCGCCTGACGCTCCTGGCCGTCGTCGTCGTGCCGCTGTTCATCCTGCCGG
>JBDTSC010000517.1:0-2526 GCA_039931375.1 Ardenticatenales bacterium | reverse complement strand
AGCGACGCGCGCGCTTTCAAGCCCCCGGCAGCACGCCGCCGCTCTCACCCCCCGCCCCGTCCGGCGACGACCACGCCACCACCTGCGCCTCCATCGCCTCTTGCGACTCGAAGCGCGACGGGTCATAGCAGCCGAGCGGGAGGACAGCGGTGGCGACGGAGCAGCGGTTGCAGTGGGTGCACGGGCGCTCGGGCAAGTCGATGCCGCGCTCGAACTGGCGGACGAGGTCGGGGTTGGCCAGGAGCGGGCGGGCCATGGCGACGAGGTCGCATTGGCCGGCGGTGAGGGCAGCCTCGATGCCGCCGCGCGACTCGAACCCGCCGTTGGCGATGACCGGCAGCCCGACCTCGTCGCGGAAGATCTTGGCATAGGCTGCGTTTCCGGCCGGCCTCACGTGCCAGCCCAATCCGAATACCGCGCGCACCACCGGTGCCGGCAGCCCGACGAGCATGGCGCGCACGCGGGCCTTGGCGCTGAGGTGGGCGGTGGCGTTGGCGTACAGCCGGAAGGCGTCGACCGGCCAAGCGCCCGGGCTCTCGGTCGGGTTGATGAAGCCGTAGCCGCTGGAGATGTGCAGGTAGTCGACCCCCAGCGCCTTCAGCTCGTGGCCGTAGTGAAGCGTCTCGGGCAGACCGTTGCCGTGGCGGTACCGGCCGAGCCGGAACGCAGGCGGCCACCGGAGGTTCACCGGCAGGGCGTAGTTGTCCACGGCCGACAGGCGCACCCCGAAGAGGAAGTCGTCGCCCGCCTCGCGCCGAACGGCTGCGCAGATCTCGCGGAGCAGTCGGAAGCGCTTGTCCACCGACCCGCCGTAGGCGTCGGTCCGGCGGTTCGTCGCCGGGTTGAGGAATTGGTGGATCAAGTAGCCCTTGGAGGCCGTCACCTCCACCCCGTCGCAGCCCGCCTCCCGCACCCGCCGGGCCGCCGCGCCGAAGTTGGCGACGGCCTGCTCGATCTCGTCGACGCTCATCGCCGTGATAGTGCTGCGGTACCCGAAGACCAGGTCGAAGCCCGCCGAGGCCGACTTGGCGTCGACGGCCTCGGGCAGCAGGCTCATCTGCGTGTGCCCGCCCGGATCGCCGATCTGCAGGATGTAGCGGCAGTCGTGCGCCTGGACGCCCGCCACCCCTTCGCGAATGGGTGCGATGAACCGGTCGTCGGAGATCTTGGGGTAGTTGAGCGGCGACCAGCGCCGGTCGTGGACGCTGATCGTCGGCGACACCAGCGCGGCGACGCCGCGCTCGGCGAACCGGCGCTCGAAGTGCTGCCACGCCGGGCTCACCGTGCCGTCGTAGTAGGACGTCTTGCCGCCGATGGACGAGCGGATGATGCGGTTTTTGAACGTGACGTTCCGAATGGTGAACGGATCGAACAACATGGTCAGCCTCCGTGCGGCCGTGCGACGTGCTGGCGTAGGAATGGTACGACGTGCTGGGCGACGACCTGCGGATCCTCGGCCATGAGGAAGTGGCCGCGGTCGGGGACCTCGACGATGCGCGCCGATGGGAAGGCGGCGCGGTGGATGTACGCCACGCGCGTGGCCATGTACACGTCGTGGGTGGACCACAGCACCAGCGCGGGGATGTCGGCGGCCGCGAACGTGGCGGCGTCGGTCGACACCATGCGCCGGGCGTCGGTGGCGCGGTAGAGCGCGAGGACGGCGCGCCGCGTCCCGGCGTCGTAATCGCGGTACATACGGTCCAGGAAGGCGCGCGATAACCCCTTGGGATGCCCACGCCCCGCGATCAGGCGGAACGTCGGCCCGACGAGCGTCAGCTGCACGAGCTCGCCGAGCAGCGGCGTCTTCCACGCCTTGGCCAGCAGGTACCAACGGTAGTCCTGCACGGGCGGCGCGTTGATGATGGTCACGCTCGCGACTTCGGGGAGGTGATCTGCTGCCCATTGCAGGCCGAACGGCCCGCCGAAGTCGTGCAGCACGAGGTGAACGCGGCGCAGGCCGAGCTGCGCTCGCGCGGCCTCGATGAACGCGGCGTAGCCGGGTACGGTGTAGTCAAATCCGCCGGCAGGCTTGTCGGCCTGGCCGAAGCCGGGCAGGTCGAACGCGGCCGCCCGCATGAACGTACCCACCCGCGCGACGAGGTCCGCCCAGTCCAGCCGCGATCCCGGGTTGCCGTGGACCAACAGCACGCCTTCGGCTGCCTCAGGCGGCCCGGCCTCGATCAGGCGGGTCCCGAGGCCGGCAACGGACATGACGCGTTCGGTGACCAAACTGCACCCTCCAACCACGGCGATGGTACCGGCTCGAGGCGCGGGGCGGCGAGGATAGTGCCGCCCATGATGTCTCGTCAAGAGGTCAACGGCCGCCTACGCAGCGCTGGCTCGCACAACCGTTCGTCGGGCCGAATTCGGACGCCACTGCCCCCCCACCTTCCGGATCAGCCGGTTGACGACTGGGTGGCAAGGGTTGTAGAGTGCCGCAACGCCAGCGAGGGAGTGCGTTCATCACCTCACCCCCGCGCGGTCGATCGGACCTGCATGGCAGGATTCGACCCCCGCCGGCGCACC
>JBDTSC010000516.1:0-2540 GCA_039931375.1 Ardenticatenales bacterium | reverse complement strand
TTCCTCATCGACCCGCAGGGCCGGCTCCGGTCGTCCTATCTGGCGCCGTTCGACCCGAACGACGTCGCCGCCGACGTCAAGGCGCTCTTGGCCGGGACCGTCCAAACGGCCATGGGGCGCTGACGATGGGCACGCCGGCCCGGCATAGGCGCTTCGACCTGGCCGCGGCCGCCGCGCTCCTCGTGGTCGGCGCCGCGCTGATCGCCCTCACGGTCCGGTTCGACCCAGTGCACCGCTCGAGCCGCCAGGACGTCTACACGATCCCGCCGGGCACGGCCGCGCGCGTGGAACGCGGCGAGAACGTGGCGGACGTCATGCCGCAGCGGATCTCGACCGTCGTCGGCAACGCGCTCTTGGTGATCAACCACGACGTGGCCAAGCACGCCTTCGGGCCGTTCGTGCTCGCGCCCGGCCAGCAGTGGTCCCGCCAGTTCGCGGTCGAGGGCGACTACGCGATGACGTGTACGATCTACCCGGACGCCGGCTTCACAGTGGACGTCATGGCCGGCCCGACGCCCGCAGGCGGCGCCGCGCTGCGCCTGCAGCAGGCGGTGCGGATCCTGTGGCTGATGCTGACCGGGCTCGTCGTCGGCTGCCACCTGGCCGCGGCCGCGACGCTCGGCGGCGCCCGCGCGGGCCTGCTCGTCGGCCGCTGGATCGCACTGGCCCGCGCCGTGACGCCCTCCCTGCCCGCATTGGCGGTGCTGACGGCCGCGGCCACGGGCGTCGCGCTCGCACGGGTCGTGCCGTGGGGTCCGGCCTTGTCCGGCACGGCATCGCTGGACGCGTGGTTCGGCGCGGTGTGGGCCCTCGGCGGGGCGATCGGCGCCCGGCGCTACATCCGCACGGATAAGCCGGCCTCCGCCTGGAACCTGTCGATGTGGGCGCTCGTCCTGATCTGGCCGGCGTCGCGGGCCCTCGTGCCCTTGGTGAGCCCGACGGCGGTGATGCTCGTGCTCACCGGCGCCGGGCTGTTGACCGCGGTCGTCATCGCGACCCGCGCCTGGCCGGCGGCTGCGGCGGTCGATCCGGCGATCGCGACGTGGCTCGTGGCGTGCGGCCTGACGCTTGTCGTCGCCGGCACGCCGCTTGGGGCGGCGGGCGTCGCGCCGCGGCTCGTCCTCGGGGCGCTGGACGTCGCACTCGGGCTCGGGCTCGTCGTCGCCCGCCAGCGCTGGTCCGTCCAGTCCGCCGAGTTGGCGCGGCTCGTGCAGATCGTGACCATCATCGCCGGGGTGGCTGGCGCGTTTCAGCTCGCGCTGGCGGCGGTGGGCGGGGTGCTGACGCCGGTCGGCGGGTGAGGATCGGGGCGGCCACCGCCCTGGCGGGTCCCATTCGGAGCCGAGACCGATAATCGCGCATCGCTGGTATGATTTTTTCCCTGCCCTGCCCTGCCCTGCCCCGCCCAGTGCGGTCAAGCCCTCCGACCTCCCCCACCGTACTGCCACGCCGACGCGCTGCTCCAAGCGCCGAGGTCGCCCCCAAGGAGCCCATGCCATGGCGAACACCGCCACCGGCCGCATCATCGTCACCGGCGGTTCCGGCCTGATCGGCGGTCCGCTCGTGCGCCACTTCGCCCAGCGCGGCCACGACGTCGTCGTCCTGTCGCGGACGCCCGCGCGCGTCACCGGCCTGCCGCCGGGCGCCCGCGCCGTCGCCTGGGACGGCCGCACGGCGGCGGGTTGGGGCGATCTGGCGGACGGCGCGGCGTGCATCGTCAACCTCGCCGGCGAGACGCTGGCCAAGCGCTGGACGGCGGCGCACAAGGTGCGGATCCTCGAGAGCCGCGTCGAAGCCGGCGCGGCCGTCGTGGCGGCGGTGCAGGCAGCGTCGGTCAAGCCGGCGGCCGTGGTGCAGGCATCCGCCGTTGGCTTCTACGGCTCGTGCGGCGACGAGCTCGTGACGGAGGACAGCCCGAGCCATCCCGGCGAGTTCCTGTCGGACGTTGTGGTCGCCTGGGAGGCCGCGACGGCCCCGGTGGAGGCGATGGGCGTTCGGCGCGCGGTCGCGCGCACCGGGCTGGTGCTGGCCCGCGAAGGCGGCGCGCTGCCCAGCATCGCGCTCCCGTTCCGCTTCTTCGTCGGCGGCCCGACCGGCAGCGGCCGCCAATACTATCCGTGGATCCACATGGACGATGAGATCGCCGCGCTGGCCCGACTGGTCACGGACCCCGCGGCGCATGGCGCCTACAACCTCACGGCCCCCACACCCGTCACGAACCGCGCCTTCGCGACCGCGCTCGGGCGCGCGATGCATCGCCCGTCCCTCATGCCCGCCCCCGGCTTCGCCCTGCGCCTCGTGCTCGGCGAGATGGCCGCGGTCGTGCTCGAGGGCCAACGGGCGGTGCCGGCGCGGTTGCTGGCGTTGGGGTTCGAGCATCGGTGGAGGGAGTTGGGGGAGGCGTTGCGGGATTTGGTGTAGAGGGATTTGGTGTAGCGGGATTTGGTGTAGCGGGATTTGGTGTATGGGGTAGCCGGGAGCACAGGCGACGGCAGCAGGCCCCGTCGCAACATGATCCCCCGGTTTTGGATTGTGCCGAT
>JBDTSC010000515.1:0-2545 GCA_039931375.1 Ardenticatenales bacterium | reverse complement strand
TAGACTCCCCCCGCCGCGCCCCACGGTCGAGTCGGTGCCGGCGGAAGGAAGACGCACCGATGCGGATCGTCATCACCGGCGGCGCCGGCTTCGTCGGCTCGCACCTCGTCGAACGCTATCTCGAAGCGGGCGATGAGGTCGTCGTCGTCGACAACTACATCACCGGCTCGCCGCGCAACCTGGCCGACGTGGCCGCGCACCCGCGCCTGACGGTGATCGAGCACGACGTCTCGCGCCCGTTCAAGGTCGACGGCCCCGTGGACGCGATCGCGCACCTCGCGTCGCCGGCCAGCCCGATCGACTTCCTGCGCCTGCCGATCCAGATCCTCAAGGTGAACAGCCTGGGCACGTACCACGCCCTGGGCATGGCCAAAGCCAAGGGCGCGCGCTTCCTGCTGGCGTCCACCAGCGAGGTCTACGGCGACCCGGACGTCCACCCGCAGACCGAGGACTACCACGGCAACGTGGACACCCTTGGCCCGCGCGGCGCCTACGACGAGGCCAAGCGCTTCGCCGAGGCGATCACGATGGCCTACCACCGGATGCACGCCGTGCAAGTCCGCATCGTCCGCATCTTCAACACCTACGGCCCCCGCATGCGCCTGGACGATGGCCGCGTCGTCCCGAACTTCGTGAGCCAGTCCCTGCGCTCCCAGCCGCTCACCGCCTTCGGCGACGGCGAGCAGACCCGCTCGTTTTGCTACGTGGACGACTTGGTGGACGGCATCATGCGCCTCATGGCCAGTGACGTTAGCGGCCCGGTGAACATCGGCAACCCGCTCGAGCTGTCGATGAACGAGTTCGCCCGCCGGATCAACGCCCTCACCGGCAACCCGGCCGGCATCACCCTCCTCCCCCTGCCCGCCGAGCGCAAGGGCGACCCCGCCCGCCGCTGCCCCGACATCACCCGCGCCACGACGCTCCTCGGCTGGCAGCCACGCGTCGACCTCGACGCCGGGCTGGCGCGGACGGTGGCGTGGTTCAAGGGCGAGATGGAGCAGGCGGGGGCCTGACGGGCGCCGAGGCCCGATCCACCATGGCCCAGACGTGCTCTGCGTTCACGCACGGCGTCGGACGGCTGGCCGACCGCCGCTGGGCGGGCGCGCTGTCCGTCGCGGTGTTGGCCGCCGCGCTGGCCTGGACACCCCTGCCCACCCTGGCCCTCGCCCTCGCCGCCGCCGCGCTGCTGGCCGCCGTGCGCTTTCCCGCCCTCGCCCTCGCCGCCGCCGCCGCGCTCGTGCCGTTCGGCGCGCGCGTCGCGCCGGAGGTGGGCGGGGCGCACCTGACGCCGCCGTCGCCGCTGATCGCGCTGGCCGTGTTCGGCGTCGCGTTGGGCCACCTGCTCGCACGCCGCCGGCCGGCGATTCCGCCCGGCGCGGCCGCCATCCTTGGGGCCTGCGCGCTCTGGCTTTGTACGCTGCTCCTGGGCACGATGGCCGCGCCGTCCGTGCGCACCGGCCTGCTCGAGGTCGTGCGCTGGGGCGTGTTCGCGGCGGCGGTGGCGGCCGCCGGCACGCTGTCCGGGGCAAAGGGCCGTCGCTGGGGCATCGTCATCATCGCCGTGATCCTGGCGTCCGGGGCGGCCGAGGCGGTGTACGGCGGGCGCCTCGCGCTGGCCGGCATCGGACCGAAGTCGTTCACGTTGGCCAACGGCCACACCCGCGCCTTCGGCGATTTCGGGCAGCCGAACCCGTTCGGCGGCTACATGAACCTGGTCTGGCCGCTCGGCGTCGCGCTGGCCGCGGAGTGGGCGTGGCCGCGCCGCGCGGTCCACGGCGGCCGGTGGCGGATCGCGGCGGCCCATCGGCTGCTGGCGGCGCTCGGCGTAGTGGTGGCGGCGGCGTGCATCGGCGGCCTGGGCCTGTCGTGGTCGCGGGGCGCGTGGCTGGCGGCGGCGGCGGCGGCAGGGACGATGGGCGCGTTGCGCTGCGCGGCCGGTCTGCGCAGGCCGGCCGATCCGCTGGCCATCGTCCTGCCCTACCTCGCGCTGACCGCCGCGCTGGCGGCTCTTGCGTTCGGCGCGGCGCCCAGCGTGCCCGCCGTCGTGGCGGCGCGCGTCGCCACGATCACCGGTGCGGCTGGGGCAGGCGCCGCGCAGCGCGACCTGGCTCACGCGGACGTGACGGGCGCCAGCTTCTCGACGGTCGAGCGCCTGGCCCACTGGGACGCCGCGCTGCGGATGTGGGCCGACCGCCCGTGGCTCGGCCAGGGGCCGGGGCACTACGCGCTGCGCTACCCCGCCTATCGGCTGCCCCGCTGGCCGTATGACCTGGGCCACGCCCACAACGGCTACCTGAACGCGCTGGCCGAGACCGGGCTGCTCGGCCTAATGACGCTGGCCGCGCTGCTGGCCGCCGCCGCCGCCGTCGCCGTCCGGTCCGCCATCGCCCCGCGCGCCAGCCTCGAGGCGGCGCTCGGGCTCGCGCTGGCGGGCAGCCTGGCGGCGGTAGCCACGCACAGCCTGGTCGACGTGTTGTGGGTCCACGACATGACGGTGCTGCTGGCGCTGCTGATCGGGCTGACGCTGGCGGCACGATCGTGGCCA
>JBDTSC010000514.1:0-2553 GCA_039931375.1 Ardenticatenales bacterium | reverse complement strand
TGTCCGCGCCCCGTCGTGGCGCGCGTGTGGCTGCCGTTTGGGGCACGCCACTGAGGGCGGATGGATTTGTCGCGGTGACATCCGACCAACAGCGGACGCACGAGGCGGCGACCGGTCCGGCGAGCCCGAACATCAATGGTGCGGCGGCCTCTACCGCAGCTGACGCGCGCCTCGTCGACCCGCCGGCGCTGCGCGATGCCCTGCGCCGTTGGTACGCGACGCACCAGCGAGCCCTGCCGTGGCGCGCGACGGGCGATCCGTACGCCGTCTGGGTCAGCGAGGTCATGCTCCAGCAGACCCGCGTGGCCACGGCGGAGCCCTACTTCAGGCGCTGGATGGCACGGTTCCCCGACATCGCGTCGCTGGCCGCGGCGCCTGAACCCGACGTCCTCAAGGCCTGGCAGGGCCTGGGCTACTACAGCCGCGCCCGCAACCTCCTGCGCGCCGCCTGCGCCGTTGTGGAGCGCCACGGTGGCCGTCTTCCATCGCGCTACGACGACCTGTTGGCCCTGCCCGGCATCGGCGCGTACACCGCCGGCGCCGTCGCGTCCATCGCCTTCGGCGCGCGCGTGCCGGCCGTCGACGGCAACGCCCGCCGCGTTCTCGGCCGGGTGCTGGCCCTCGAGGACGATGCGGATCGCGGCGGCGGCGCGCGGGCCGTCTTGGCCGCCGCGGCGTCGCTGGCCGACGGACCGGCGCCGGGCGACGTGAACCAGGCCGTCATGGAGCTCGGCGCCACGATCTGCCTCCCTAAGCGCCCCGTCTGCCCGCGCTGCCCCATCGCGCCGTGGTGCGTCGCCCGCGCCACCGGCGACCCGGCGGCCTACCCGCCCCGACGCCGGCGCGCCCAGCCGCGCCTCGAGCGTGCGATCGCCTGGTTCGTCTCCGACGCCGCCGGCCGCCTCCTCATCGCCCACCGCGCCCCGAACGGCCTGCTCGGCGGCCTGTGGGAGTTCCCGCTGACCGAGGCGGCCGCCGGCATCGCCATCCCCGACGATGGCGCCGCGGGCCCGTACGGCGATGACGGGGCCGGCGAGGCGGCTGGCATCGACATCGGCGTCGACGTCGCGGCGTTCATCCCGCCCACCCATGTCGACCTCGTCGACCGCCCCGAGCCGTTCGGTCCGCCGATCGCGCACACGTTCAGCCACATCGCCCTGACGATGATCCCCGTCCGGCTCGTGGTGCACGACCCGTTCGTGCCGACGGCATCCGTCACGCGATATGACGAGTGGCGCTGGGTCGAGCGGGCGGCCGTTGAGGCGCTGCCCTTGTCTACCCTGATGCGGCGGTTGCTGGAGCGCCTGGACGGTGGATCACCGACGTAGGCGCAGCAGTCGACACACGCCAGGCCGACGTGACGCCACCGTCAGATCCGGACGGACTGCCCTGGGACCGCCGAGCTCCAGCTCGGCCCCGGCGAACCACCGAGGCACAACGTCCACCGGCCATCAATCGTCCCCGCCTACCACCGCCCGCAGCGTGACATCCCCCGCCCGCACCGTCACCGCGCCGCCGCCCGCCGCCCGGACGACCAGCGCCCCGTCGTCCGCCACCCGCTCCGCGACGCCATCGACCACGACGTCGCCCGTCACCGCCTCACGCACCGTGACGGTGCGGCCGATCGTCGTCACGCGCGCCGCCCAGCGGGGCACGAGGTCGATGCCGGCGAGCAGGTCGGCGTAGTGCCGGTCGGCGGCCGCAAGCAGCGTCGTCGCGAGGGCCGTGCGGTCGATCGGCGCGGCGCCGGCGGGGCGCAGCAGCCGAAGGCTGGTCGCGCCGCCGGGCAGGTCGCCGGCGGGTTGGTGAACGTTTAGGCCGAGACCGACGATCACGACGGGGCGGCCATCCGCGCCCCACACCGTTTCGGCGAGCAGGCCGGCCAGCTTGGCGTCGGCGGTCTGCTCATCGTCGCCGACGTGTTGGACGACGACCAGATCGTTCGGCCACTTCAGGCCCACGACCGCGGCATCGGCGGACCGGACGCCCGCCTCGACCAGCCCGTCCCGCACGATCCGCTCTACCGCCTCGACGGCGCCGAGGGCGACGGCCATCACGGCCTGGTGGACCCGTCCGGGCGCGGTGACCGGGCGCAGGACGATCGACAGCATCAGCGCCGAGCCGGGCGGGGCGAGCCATGCCCGGCCGTGCCGGCCGCGCCCCGCGGTCTGCTCGTCGGCGACCACGACGGCGCCGTCCGGCGCGCCGGCGGCGGCCCAGGCGGCCGCGGCGTCCATCGTCGAGCCGACCCGCTCATGCCATCGGACGGCCACGCCGATCCGGCCACCCGCGCACGCGGCCGCGATGCGGGCGGCGTCTACGGCATCTACGGCATCGATGCTGACGCTGGCGCTGGCGCTGGCGGCCACGGGCGGCGGCGATGCGTTCGGCGGCAGCAGGGCGCCGTCTACTGCATCGTCCACGCGTTGTGGGTCATCGGCAAGTAGATGAAGTGCCGATCCGGCGTCGTCTGCGTCGAGGTGGCTGCCTCGGTCGGGGCCTCGGTCGGGGCTGGCGGCGTATCGCTCGCCTCGGGGGTCGCCGACGGCGGAT
>JBDTSC010000513.1:0-2560 GCA_039931375.1 Ardenticatenales bacterium | reverse complement strand
CAGCAGGCCTGATGAGGGTCGTCGACGAGAGCGGGGAGGACTACGCCTTTGCGTCCGACCGCTTCTACCCGATCGACCTGCCGGCCGAGTTGGAACGGGCGCTGATCTCGGCGGCCTGAACGCGGCACGGCACGGCTGGCCGACGACGGGCGGATTCCACATGAGTATTCGCTAAAGTACCCATGCCGATTCACCTCGATTCCACATGCCGATCGCCCCCAAGTACACATGCCGATTCCGCCCGACTCCCCCGCCAAGACCGACACGCGTTGGCGTAGCTTCGTATCCGCTTCGACCACCCGCTCGCCGAGCCCGCTCAACCCGCGCCTTCGTCGACGGTCGCGCCGCGGCCCACAATAGGCCGGTTCCGCGGTCCCTGGTTATACTCCGGCGCGCGCCGCCGACGAAGGCGGCGCCGCGCCAACGCCCGCGCCGACCGGCCGACCACGGGCCTGTCCGCCGGATCCGCGAAGGGAACTGCACATGAACTGGCTGATCATCGTTCTGCGCCTCATCCACATCCTGTTCGGCGTGTTCTGGGCCGGCTCGATCTTCTTCATCGTCAGCTTCCTGCTGCCGACCGCCCGCGCCGCCGGTCCGGCCGGGGCGCCGTTCATGCAGCGGTTCTCGCGAGCGGGGTTCGTGAACGCCGCGATCGGCTCGGGCGCGCTGTCCTCCCTGGCCGGGTTCGCCCTCATGTCGCTCGTGTCCAGTGGCCAGTCGTCGTGGTACGGCAGCCCGATGGGGATCGCGATCTCGATCGGCGCGCTGACGGCGCTCGTGGCGCTGGGCATGGGCTTCTTCGTCCAGCGGCCGACGATGGCGCGCATGGCGGCGATCGCGGTCGCGATCGAGCAGAACGGCGGCGCGCCAACGACGGAGCAGTCCGCCGAGATGCCGCTCCTCCAGGCCAAGATGGCCACGGTGGCGCGAACCGCGGCGTGGCTGCTGGCCGTCACGGTGGTGTGCATGGCGGTGGCGCGGTACTTGTAGGGTTCGCCGACAACCCCTCGCTCACGGCGCGGACGGTACGAGCGCACCCATCGACAGGCCATGCGTCCAACCATCCACGTCGGGCGGCGTCATGCCCAGCGCGGTGAGCATGCTCTTGATCTGCTCGCGATGCTCGGTCGCGTGGTTGATGACCTGCACCATGACGACCCACGGCTCCACAAGGTAGCCGTCCCGCGTTCGGAGGCGCTCGGCCCCGTCCGCGTTCGCTTCGTCGCGCGCCAGCGCCAGCAGGCCGTCGCCGGAGCGCGTCATTGACGTCGCCAGGTCGTCGTATGCCAGCGGATCGACCGGGCGCGAGTCGAGGGGCAGCGTCAGAAGCGCGTGATACCCGCGCTGCGACGTCACGAGGTGCGTCAACGTCTCGCGGATGCTCCCCTTCGTGGCGGTCTGAGGCTCGGCATCGAGCTGCGCGTCCGTCAGGGCGGCGCAGGCCTCGAGGATGCGGCGGTTCGCCCAGTTGTTATGCTCGAACAGCTGTATGAGAAAGCGTTCGGCCATCACAGCGCTCCTGTTAGCGATCCGGTTTGTAGATAGGTGGTCGATAAGGTCGTGTACCGTGCCGGTCACGGCATCGTCGGCGTGGCGGTCGGAGCGAGCTCGTGCACCGGGTGCGTCGGGACCTGGATGTCGCGGGTCGGCTGGACTTGCGGCAGCGGCCGGGTGTCCACGACGACGTATGCGGTGGCCAGTACGACGAGGAGGAGGATCAATAGGGCGGCGGCGGTCAGGTAGCGGCGGCGGTTCATCGACTTCTCCTTCGATGGCGGCGGCGCCGGGATGCACCGCTACAATATCCATGACGCTGCGATCTGGCTACCCTCGGATCGCGAGTCGGCATCCGCACAGCGTCGATGCCGCGAATCCTTCCCTCCTCGGAGGCCCTATTGTCCACCTCCGACGGCGCGACGATCGCCACCGCCCGCCTACTGCTCCGCCCCATGACCGCCGCCGACACGGACGCGCTCCTCGGCATCTTCGGCGACCCCAACGTCATGGCCGCGTTCAACGAGCCGACTTTCGAGCGCCCGCAGATGGAGCGTTGGGTGCAGCGCAATCTCGACCACCAAGCGGCGCATGGCTACGGCCTGTATTCCGTCGTCCTCAAGGCAGACGGACTGCTGATCGGCGACTGCGGGCTGGAGCGCATGGACGATGCAGGCGACCGGGACGGCGCGGTGGCCGAGCTTGGCTACGACTTCCGCAGCGACCACTGGAACCAGGGCTATGCGACCGAGGCGGCGATCGCCGTCCGCGATCATGCCTTCGGGTCGCTCGCGTTGCCGCGCCTGATCAGCTTGATCCGCGTCGGCAACGAGGCGTCGCGGCGCGTGGCGGAGAAGGTCGGCATGAAGCACGTCGAGACGGTCGAGCGTTACGGGCGATCGTACTGGCGGTACGGAATCGCCCGCGACGACGCCCGAGGCGGCTGATCGCATGTCGAGTCAGGCCGCGCTTCCCACGGACCGCCCGATCCTCGCCTTCGCGGCGCCGGCCGCCTTCGCCGCCTGGCTCGCCGAGCACCATGCCGCCTCGACCGGCATCTGGC
>JBDTSC010000512.1:0-2565 GCA_039931375.1 Ardenticatenales bacterium | reverse complement strand
CGCCGTGCCGCCCTGGATGAGATCGGCCAACGGGTTGGCGACGGCTGGGATCGCACCGCTGTCGATCGCGTCCTTGATCGCCGTCGCCGCGTCGGGACCGAGCGCGGCGGCGACGGTCTCCCAGGAAACCTGCGTACCGGCTTCCTTGGCGAGCGTGTCGGCGACGGTACGGATCATGTCAGCAGCCGCGCCCTTCACCGGCAGGTCGCTGCCCTTGGCCGCACCGCTGTCGGCGACGACCGCCTCGATCGCCGCCGACGCTTCGACCGCGTCGACCTGCCCGCCCTTGCCCAGCACGTCGACCGTCTTGGTGACGCTGACGTCCGACGAGTGGACCTCGTTCATCGCCGCGACCAGGGCCCTCGTGGCCTCGTCGCCCTTGACGGGGTCCGCGGCGACGATCATCGTCTGGATGGCCTTCTGGTCGACGGAGGTACCGGCCTGCGCCTTCAGCTGGTCGGCGACCGTCTGCAGCGTATCGGCATAGTCCGCGACCTTGGCGACCGGCTCGTCACCGACGGCGCTGGAGCCATCCTCGAGCGCCGTCTTCAGCACATCGACGACGACCTTGGCGGCCGGGAGGCTGGGCGGGTAGCTCCCGCTGCGCACCTGCGACGCCGTTCGCGTCTTGTAAAGGATCATCCCGACGGTGTCGGTGCAGCCCGACTCGGTCGGGCAGACTCTGTTGCGCAGGTAGTTCTCGAACGTGGTGAGCTGCTCCTGACACACGGCCGAGTCCTTGCACGCCTTGTCCATGTCGTACAGGTCGACGCGCTGCATCGGCGGCAGGCTGGCCACGAACGACTCGAGCGTCGTGCCGCCCGAGGCGACGGGCGCCGGATCGTTCGGCGAACCGGGCTGGCTGGGAACGTTTCCGCCGGGCTTGCTCGGGTCGACCGGCTGACCGGGATCGCCGGGCTTCGCCGGATCGGCGGGCTGCACGGCACCGCCATCGTCCACCGCCGAGCCGGTGATGTTGCCGTCGCTGCTGCTGCCGCAGGCGGCGAGCGTGAGCGGTGCGGCCGCTAGGAACAGAACCGTGATCCACTTGTTCGCGCGCATAGCTTCCTCCTCGTAGATGATCCTCACCATGTGGGTTAGAGCGGGCCTTCGCGATCACGACTCGTTGCGGGGAGCGGTGCGAAACGACGATTGGCGTTGTTTCGAATATCGCGGTGTCGGCTCGGTCTGATCTCTACTACAGCCGATGGCGGTGAATGTTCCCGCCGACCGGCATGCGGCACCCGGAATGTACCCCCTGCCCGCGCCTAGTAACTAGCGCGGGCGCCGGCCGGCCAGCATCGCCGCCGCCGCCAGGACGACGGCCAGCAACAGGCCTCCGACGCGCACCGGCCCGATCGCCGCGCCGGCCAGGTCACTACCGCCGAGCACCGGCCCGACGAACAGCACGACCGCGGCCGCGGCGGCGAGAAGGCCGGCCGTGGTCATGCTGGGCCACCGCAGCGGCCGCCGCCACCCACGGCGGTCCGCGGCGAGCGCCGGCGTTGCGGTCGGCGCCGGCTGCGGCGCGTCGAACGGCCCGAAGGCGGCCCACAGCACCCATGCGAACGAGGTGCCGGCCAGGAGTCGACGCATCGCCTGTTCGTCCATGGGCGGCGCGGTGATCGGGGGCAGCGGCAGGTCCAGCGCCCCGTCCGACACGGCGTGCGCCGGCGGTGTTGCGCGGCGCGCGTCGAAATCGGTGACCCGAACGTCGACCCCGTCCGGCACGGTGACGCCCGCAGCGGCCAGCGCCTCGCGGGCGTTTCGGCGGAGGGCGTCGCGAAGCGCCGGCTCGCGCCAGGCGCGCACGACGCCGTCGGCGACCGCGCGCAGCGCCCTGGGGTCGAGCGGCGGCGCCACGAACCACGCCGCCGGCATGCCGTCCGGATCGGGCTCAGCGCTGGCGCCCAGCGCGGGCTGCAGCCGCGACCACAGCCGGCCGAACCGGGTGGTCGTATCCTGGGCCGTCGCACCATTCGCGTCGAATGCGCGGTCCGGTGCGTCGTCCGCTGATTGGGGGCGCCTTGTACGCATGAGGTCTCCGGCGCTGGATACGATGAGGTCGGGGCGATCACCACCGCCCTATACCCTTAGTCTACTGCACTGCCCCCGAATTGTTTCCTACGATTGCCGGGATGTCGCCCGCGAGCGCCCGACGCGAGCGGTCGGAAGCCGCCGCCGGAGCGCCGCCGGGCGCGCACAACGATCGGCCTTGGTCCGCGCGCCGACCTCGTTCAGCCGCCCGCTTCGCGCGCCGCTACCGGCAGGAAAATGCGCGTTCGACCGATCACGAACGTGGCGATCCGCGTCGCGATCGGGTCAGTAGCCGTCGCCGTCGCCGTCGCGGACGGCGGCGGGGTGTCGGACGGCACGCCGCCCGTCGGCGTCGGGACGCGGCGCAGCTCGAACGGCGGGCTCTGCGCCTCCTGGGGCTCGAACGGCGGGCAGTCGCTCCGCAGGCGCCAGACGTACGTTCCCTCCGCCAGGTCGGCGGACATGCCGGGGGTCTCCGACGTCACGGAGTGGCACGTCGCGTGCGTGTTCGGGATGTCGGTCGTGTAC
>JBDTSC010000511.1:0-2598 GCA_039931375.1 Ardenticatenales bacterium | reverse complement strand
CCTCGCCGGGAACACCAACCCCCGACGCCCTGACCATGTACAATAGACGATCTCTGCACCCCCGGGAGACCCCCATGACCCGTTCCGACTCCACCCGCGTCGTCGTCACCGGCCTCGGCGCCGTCACCCCCGTCGGCCTCGACGCGCCGTCCACGTGGGACGCGTTCGTCGCCGGGCGGTCCGGCGTCGCGCCGATCACCCTGTTCGATGCCGCGGGCATGGGCTTCGAGGCCAAGGTGGCCGCCGAGGTCAAGGGCTTCGTGCCCGAGAACTTCATGGACCGCAAGGTCGCGCGCCGCTCGGACCGCGTGATGCAGTTCGCGATCGCCGCCGCGCGCGAGGCGATGGCGGATGCTGGGCTGCTGGACGCGGACGGGCGCGTGGACGCCGGCGCGTACGACCCGCACCGCGCCGGCTGCTACATCGGCTCGGGCGTCGGCGGCGTCGGGACGCTGGTGGACAGCGAAAACGTCCGGCTCAACAAGGGCCAGAACCGGATCAGCCCGCTGGCCGTGCCGATGATCCTGAACGACTCGACGCCCGGCGCCGTGTCGATCCAGCACGGCCTGAAGGGGCCGAACATGTCGCTGGTGAGCGCCTGCGCCTCGGCCGCCAACGCGATCGGCGAGGCGCTCGAGTTGATCCGGCGCGGCGCGGCGGACATGATGGTCGCCGGCGGCTCGGAGGCGGCGATCCTGCCCGTCGTGGTGGCCGGCTTCCAGAACATGGGCGCACTCTCCAAGTGGTCCGGCGACCCGCCGCTGGCCAGCCGCCCGTTCGACGCGAACCGCGACGGCTTTGTGATCGGCGAGGGATCGGCGATCCTGGTGCTCGAGCGGCTGGACATGGCCCGCGCCCGCGGCGCGCGGATCTACGCGGAGCTGGCGGGCTACGGCCTGTCCGCGGACGCCGGGCACATCACGGCGCCCAGCGAGGACGGCGAGGGGCTCATCCGCGCCGTCGAGATGGCGTTCGCTTCCGCGGGCATCGCGCCATCCGAGGTCGACGTCGTCAGCGCGCACGGCACGAGCACGCCGATCAACGACAAGGTCGAGACCGTCGCCCTCAAGACGCTGTTCGGCGAGCGGGCGTACGACGTGCCGGTCAGCGCCGTCAAGAGCATGATCGGCCACCTGCTGGGCGCGAGCGGCGCCGTGGCCGCGCTGGCCAGCTGCCGGACGATCGAGACCGGCATCGTCACCCCGACGATCAATCTGCACACGCCCGATCCGGCGTGCGACCTGGACTACGTACCGAACGTGGCGCGCACGATCGAGGGCGGCGTCGACAGCGTGCTGCTCAACTCGGCCGGGTTCGGCGGCCACAACGCGGCATTGGTTTTCCGCAAGCTGTAGGCCGATCGGAGGCCGACCATGCGCTACGCGCACATCACCGGTTGGGGCGCCTACGTCCCGCCGCGCGTCGTCACGAACGACGATCTCAGCCACCTCGTCGAGACATCGGACGAGTGGATCACGGAGCGGACGGGCATCAAGACGCGCCACATCGCGGATGCCGAGGACCACACCAGCACGATGGCGATCAAGGCCGGGCGCGAGGCGCTGCGGGTGGCCAATCTTGACCCGGCCAAGCTCGAGCTGGTCATCTGCGCCACGAGCACGCCCGACTTTTTGATGCCCAACACGGCCAGCCTCATCCAGGACGGCATCGGCGCAAGCCATGCCGGCGCGTTCGACCTCAACGCGGCGTGCTCGGGCTTCGTGTACGCGCTGACCGTCGGGACGTCGATGCTGCGCAGCGGGATGTACAAGAACGCCCTGATCATCGGCGCGGAGGCCATGAGCCGCGTCATGGACTGGACGGACCGCTCCACGTGCGTGCTGTTCGGCGACGGCGCCGGCGCCGTGGTGCTCGAGGCGCGCGACGAGCCCGGCGGCGTGATGAGCTGTCGGCTCGGCTCGGACGGCTCGGGCGCGGACGTGCTGAAGGTGCCGCTCGGCACGCGCACGCCGATCACGCCGCTGAACATGGCGAACGGCAACGGCCCGTACATGAAGATGTCGGGCAACGAGGTCTTCCGCTTTGCCACCCGGACGATGAACCAGGTGACCCGCCAGGTCGCGACCGAGGCCGGCATCGCCGTCGACGACATCGACCTGATCATCCCGCACCAGGCCAACCAGCGGATTCTGGCGACGGCCGCCAAGCAGCTGGGCTACCCGATCGAGCGGATCTACTCGAACCTCAGCCGCGTCGGCAACACGTCGGCCGCCAGCATCCCGCTTGCGATGATCGATGCCCTGAACGAAGGACGACTGCACGCCGGGGATCATCTGATGATGATCGGCTTCGGCGGCGGCTTGACGTGGGGCGCCTGCCTGGTCCAATGGACCTATAGCCCCGAAGACCGCCGCTGGTCGCCCTACAAGCGGGCGCGCCAGGCCGTGCGCTTCGCGCTGGCCGGCCCGCGGCGCTGGGTGACGCGGGTGGAGCGGGGGTTGGATTTTTGGGAGCTGCGGCGGCGGCGGGCGGAGCGGAAGCGGTTGGGCGACGGGTAGGGTCAACCGTCCGGAGAACAACGGCCGGAGAACAACGGCCGGAGAACAACGGCCGGAGAACAACGGCCGGAGAACAACG
>JBDTSC010000510.1:0-2600 GCA_039931375.1 Ardenticatenales bacterium | reverse complement strand
CCGGCCAGGAACGCCACGAACATGAGCCCGATGAAGCCGATCGCGGCGGCGCCGAGCGGCGGGATGCGCAGGGACGTCTGCTCGCGCGTGGCCAGGCGCACCGCCCAGATCAGGTACAACAGCCCCATCGTGAGGTCGAGGAACGTCGGGTTGAAGCCGATCCCGAGCGGGATCGCGGCGAACGGCAGCAGCGTGATGATCGCCAGCACGGCGGCGAACGCGAGGTCGACGGACCGCAGGAGGAGCGGCGTCACGGCGGCCGCGGCCAGCAGCGCGATGGCCAGGAGCGGGTGGACGAAGACGGCGAGCGCGGTGAAGGCCACCGTTGCGACGGCGCCGGCGAGCAGCAGGGCGCGGGGCGATGTTGTCAGTGCGTCGCCGCTGAACCGCCGTGGGCTCGGGAGTCGGAGGCGTCGGAGCGGGCGGGTGGGGGCGGCGTCCATGCGGTGATGATGGAGCGGCGGGGGATTGGGGGCAAGCTGTCCGTCATGCCGAACGTGCGCGTTGGCATTGTGCGCTAGCCCGTATAATGGGCGCCCCAAGCCCAATCATGGGCCCCCAAGCAAATCACACCGCGGAGAATGAGTTGGCCATCCGCACCGATCGGACTGTCCGCAACCGGAGACTTCGTCGGACCGGCCTTTGGGCCGTTGGACTGACGGCGCTGTTGGCCGGTTGCCGCAACCCGGCCGAGCCGAGCCTTCATCAGGTCGAGTCATGGATCACATCGCAGGCGCTGACGCCGCCCGCTACGGCTTCGGACGGCGCGCACGGCCAGGGAGCAGCGCTCGCGCTCGTGCCGGACGTTGTCGCCTCGTACCCCCACGACCCGGCCGCGTTCACCCAAGGCCTCCTCCTGGACGGCGGCGTGCTGTACGAGAGCACCGGGCTGGAGGGCCAGTCGACGCTGCGCGAGGTCGACCTGGCCACCGGCAACGTTCTGCGCCGGCACGACCTGCCCGCCGACGTGTTCGCCGAGGGCCTGGCGCTCGTCGGCGATCGGCTCATCCAGATCTCGTGGCAGGAGCAGCGCGCCTTCACGTACGACGAGCACACGTTCGCGAGCGGCCCCGAGTTCGCGTACAGCGGCGAGGGCTGGGGGTTGTGCTCGGACGGCACCCGCCTGATCATGTCGAACGGTTCCGACCGCCTGACCTTTCGCGACCCCGCGACGTTCAACCCATCGGGCCAGGTGAGCGTCACCCTCGACGGCCAGCCGGTCCCGATGCTCAACGAGCTCGAGTGCGTCGATGGCATGGTCTACGCGAACGTCTGGCAGACGAACCAGATCGTCGCGATCGACCCGACGGACGGCTTCGTCACCGCGTCCATCGACGCCGCCAACCTGTGGGAGCGGATGGCCGATCGCGATCCGGCCCAGCAGATCGACGTCCTGAACGGCATCGCCTACGATCCGGCCGACCAGACGTTCCTCGTGACCGGCAAGCTCTGGCCCAAGCTGTTCCGTGTCCGGTTCGTGCCGTCCGCCGCCACGGCGCCCGTCGTGCCATGATCCGCCGACCACGCTCGCACCGTCGCGCCGCCGCGACCCGGCCCGCCGCCTGGCTCGCGGCGTGCGCCGTCGCCGCCGCCCTCGGCCTCGCCGCCGCCGCCGTCGACGCCTCGCAGGCGCGGCCATCTGGCGCGGTGCCATCTGGCGTGGGGCCATCGGGCGCGGTGCCATCGGGCGTGGGGCCATCGGGGACGGGGCCGTCGCCGGCGAGGGACGACACGGCCGTCCGCCCCGCCGCCATCGCCCAGTTCCCGACCCCACGCGCCATGACGATCGACGTCCTCGCCACGCACCCGCACGACCGCAAGGCGTACACCCAGGGTCTCGTCTGGGACAACGGCAACCTGTGGGAGAGCACCGGCCTGTACGGCGAATCGACGCTCCGCCGCGTCGCGCTCGCGTCGGGCGATGTGCTGCAGCGCCGCGGCAACGACGGCAGCGAGTTCGCGGAGGGCTTGGCGCTGGTGGACGACACGCTCATCCAGCTCACGTGGCGGGCGGGCAAGGCGTTCGTCGTCGACAAAACGACGTTCGAGCCCCTCGCGACGCAACGCTACACGGGCGAGGGGTGGGGTCTGTGCCGCAACGGCGACGATCTGGTCATGAGCGACGGGTCCGACACGCTGTTCATCCGCGACGCGAAGACGTTCGAGATCAAGGACCGCGTGCCCGTGCAGATCGACGGCGAGCCGCTCGCGTCGCTCAACGAGCTCGAGTGCGCCGGCGACTCCGTGTACGCCAACGTTTGGGCGCAGCCGTTCATCGTCAAGATCGAGCTGGCCACGGGCGATGTCACCGAGCGCATCGACGGCGTGCCGCTGGACCGCGCGATCCGCGCCGCGTACGGCTTCGCCGACCCGTACGACTGCCTGAACGGCATCGCCTACATGCCCGAGACGGACCGGTTCCTGGTCACCGGCAAGCACTGGCCGGAGCTGTACGAGGTCCGCTTCGTGCCGGACGGCGAGCCGACGGACATCGCGACGCCGCCCACGCCCACGCCGTCGCCCACGGAGCACGCGACGCCGACCGCCACACCGTCCGCATCGCCGACGCCGGCGCGTGCGTACCTGCCGTGGGGGTACCG
>JBDTSC010000509.1:0-2603 GCA_039931375.1 Ardenticatenales bacterium | reverse complement strand
TCCAGCGCAGCGCCTCGGTGAGAAGGCCCTCGCCGCGATTCGCCACAGTGGGCGATGCGGGCGCAGTGGGCGATGCGGGCGCAGTGGGCGACGCGGGCGCTGTGGACGATGCCGGCATCGACGGATTCCTCCGCCGCATGAACGTCGCCCACTCGGCCGCGAGCAGCAGCCCGGCGATCGGGGCGGCGTAGCCGAGCAGGATCGGATTGAAGATCGGCACGCTGCCGGCCGGGTAGCCGGAGCCCGCGGGGATGGCCAGCAGCCGCAGCGTCGTCAGCGCGCCGAGTGGCCACGCCGTCTGCGCCAGGGCCGGCAGCGCCAGCCGCCGCGCCGTCCAGCACGCGCCGGCCGCGATCGCCGCGAACGCCGCCGCCATCCACCAGTGCTCGAGGTCGATCGCGGATCCGAAGAACAGCATCGTCACCGCGCCGATGGACAGCGCCGCCAGCGCTCGCGCATCCGCATCCGCGGCGCCCTCGGCCGTGCCGCCATCGCCCATGCCGGCCGCCGCCAGCCGCCGCCGCGCCAACGGCGCCGCCGCCACCGCCAGCGCCACCGCGAGGCCCGCGGCCACCAGCCCCCACCGGTCCGTCGGCTCGTCGGGCCACATCGCGTTGTGCGTCACATGGAAGTACACGACCGTCGTGGCGGCCGTGAGGAACGCCCAGCGGTCCGGCCGCGGGGCGCCCCGCATGAGGGCGTACGCGCCGCCGGCGTACAGCACGCCGAACGCGGGCGCGAGCCACCATGGGAGCGCGTTCGTGCCGCCCCGCGTCGCCTCGGCCGCGTTGACCAGCAGCCCCGCCGTCATCGCCGCCGTCAGCCAGGGAACGCGGTCCCACGCCGCGTTCAGCCGCCCGAGGGCCAGCGCGCCGACGCCGAGGATCGCGTAGAACAGCCAATCGAACAGGCGGTAGTTGCCGGCAGTCACCGTCAGCGACAGCAGCGCCCCGGCATAGACGATGCCCATCCAGCCGGACGCGATGGCCGGGTCGAACCGCCAGCGTGCGGCCAGCGCCGCCGCCGATGCGCCGCGCGCGACGTCGGCGACGCCGCCCACCGCCTGGTCGACGGCCGCCTCGCCGCGCGCCTTGGCGCTCGTTCCCTCGTCGTCCCGCGCCCCGCCACGGCGCGGGCCGCCGTCGGCCGTGCCGATCACCGCCGCCGCGCCGAACAGGATGAACAAGCCCAACGGCAAGCCGTCGGCCGGATCGTACGCGCCGTCGAGAAGCCACAGGATCGACCAGATGCCGCCGCCGAACAGCATCACCGGGCCGAGCCACCACCAGCTGCGCCGCCGGCCGACCGCCAAGACACCGAGCTGCAGGAGCGCCAGGTAGCCGAACAAGCGCCACGGGTTCGGCGCCACGTCGCCGATCAGCGCCGGCGTGAGGAACCCGCCGACGAGGCCGATGACGACCACCACCGGCCCGAAGCGCAGCGAGAGCGCCACGGCCGCCGCCGTGACGGCCGCCATCATGACCCCGCCCGCCACCGGCCCGAGGAGCCCGTACAGGTTCGTCGCCGCGACGATGCTGGCGTAGAGCACCGCGATCCCCGCCGCCGCCAGCCCACCCGCCACGGAGCGCGACTGCTGCCGCAACCGCTCCGCCGCGCCCAGCAGCACAAGCCCGGCGATCCCGCCGACGATCACGCGCGCCGTCGGGCCGAAGTAGCCCTCGTCGATGGCGAACTTGAACAGGTAGATCCCGGCCAGTGCCACCGCGATGGAGCCGATCCAGATCGGCAGCCGCGCCCCGAGCGTGCGCTCGACCCCGCCGCGTGATGGACGCGGCGCGGAGGCTCTGGGCGTCGTCGCGGCCGGCACGGCGGACGTCCCGTCGCCGTGGCGCGTCGCCGCCGCCGACGAGGCGGCGCTGGAGGCGGCGGGCGACGTGGACAAAGGCGTTGCGGCGGCGGGCGACGCCGCGACAACGGCCGGGGCCGCGCGTACAGCGGCGGACGGCGGCGCGCTCAGCCCCGGCGACGGTGCGGCTGTTTGAGGCGTTGTGGGCGATGACGGCATCGCCGGCGCGGCGGGCATCGGGCCCGCGACGCCGCCGGCGGGCTGGCCGCGCATCGCCCGCACGGTTTCCTCCAACCGCTGCACGCGTTGCCAGACGTTCAGCAACAACACGAGCGCCGCCAGCGGTATGAGCGCGACACCACAGATGAGCAGCCCGCCCAGCACTTCCATCACGCCCACCCTCCCCCGGTACGGTCCACCGTTCGCCGGCGCCGCGCGAATGGCGGTAGCATAACATCGACGCATTTCCCCGCCCATGTGGGCCTAGGGCGAACGGACGATTCGTGGCCGGCGAGCGCCCGGAGACTGAAGTCTCGGGCTATTTCCTAGAGAAGGAGTCTGCTTTGCAGACTGACAGGGTTCGGCGGCCCCGTTTGATGTCAGTCCGCATCGCGGACTCCTTCCCTAGGAACAGCCCGAGGATTTATCCTCCGGGCGTACGTCGGCGGCGATTGGTGCGTTCGCCCCGCACGTGAACCCTCACACGTCGATGTCCACATACGCCCTACCATCCAGCACCAAAAGGTCACCCCCCATGCTCCGCAACCCACTGAATCCCCTCCGTCCCGCGTCCCTA
>JBDTSC010000508.1:0-2609 GCA_039931375.1 Ardenticatenales bacterium | reverse complement strand
CTATTCAAGAACGTCACCTTGCCCGTGTCCTTTGCCCGCACCACCTCGAACTCGACCGCCTGGAACGTGTCCAGGTGATCCCCCGCCACCTCCGCTGGGATCGCGCCTGCGACGCGCGCGCCGCACGGCTGCGACAGGTCGACCGTACCGCCAACATTCGCCCCGGAGGCGGAGGACGCCGAGGACGCCGACGATGCCGACGATGCCGAGGGCGCCTCCGGAGTCGATCCGGGCATCGGCATCGGCGTCGGCGTCGGCATCCGCCCCGCCGCCCCCGCCGCGGCCGCCGCAGCCGGCGCGCCCGCCGCCCCACGCCCCGTCGCCGCGCCCGCCGCCGGCGTCGCGAACGCCGCCACCGCCGTGGGCCGCGCCATCCCCCACAGCCCGCGCTTGGCGGTGCGCGCCGTGGCCTCGGCCGCCCGCAGCTCGGGTTCGTGGCGGCCGTTTGGCGGGATGATCAGGACGTAGCCGAGCCCTTCCGCGGCCAGCATCACGGCCGCCAGGCGCCCGCCGATCCAGACATGCCGCAGCTGACGACCGTACCCGTCGACGTCCGTCTCGTCGCGCTCAAGGCCGACCTCGCGCCCGTCGACGAGCGCCGCCAGGCGCGCCGCCGCCTCGGGGCCAAACGGCTGCGGGCCGTCCATGTCGGGGTGGTGCGTCTCGGGCGTGTCGATGCCGATCAGCCGCACCGTCCGCCCGTCCGCCGTGACCAGCGTGTCGCCATCGACGGCGTGGTCGACGCGGACGCGCTCGGCGTCGGGCGGGGCGGCGTCGGCGGCACCTGTGGTGAGCCAGGCGGCGGCGCGATGACGGAGGGAGGGCGAGAGGGCCAGCGCGGCGGCGAACGCCAGCGTCGCCATGCCGACGAGGACGACGAGCGGCGCGACGCGGCGGGCGAGGCGGGCCAGGCGGTGGAGGAGCGCTTGCGGACGGGTTAGATCAGCCATAGCCACAGGGTAGGGCCAGGGTCGATGACGCGAAAGGGGCGTCGCGACGGACCGACGACGCGGTTCGCGACAGGGCCGCGACGGACGGGTGACGGAGGCGCGACAGCAATGAGACTGGGGTCAACGGGGCAGGGTCAACGGGGCAGGGTCGCCGGGGCAGGGTCGACGCGCGATCAGCCGTCCGCTGGCGTCGGCGCCGCGTCGTCCTCGCCGGACGCGGCGGGCGGTGACGACGACGGGGTCGGCTGGAGCACCGCGTCGGGCGTCACCGGCCGCTTCGCGGCGGCGGACGTCGACGCCGGCCCGCCAGAGCCGTCCTTGCGCTCACGGATGCCGAGCGCCCAGGCGAACATCGGGAACGCCGTGGACCACGCGAAGCCGTCCTTGATCGCCCCGAACAGGAACTGCGGCGAAAGGTCGGGGTTGCCGGCGGCGCCGGCCTGGGCCGCCGCGTAGCTGGCGAGCGCGAGGACGAACGAGATGCTGAAGATCTGGACGCGGTAGCCCTTGGGGATGATCCCGATGGCCAGCGCCAGCCAGAAGCTCATGAAGACGCCCAGAAACTCGGCGCCGAGGCCGGCCGAATGAGTGCCGAGCAACGACTGCCAGCCGCGCGACGAGGCCGGTACGGTCAGCTCCGTGCCGGCCGGAAGGCTCGCCGTCGTCGCGAGGTCGTTCGCTTTGGCCAGCTCGTCCGCGGAGACGCCCAGCTTCTCGGCCACGCCCGGCACCGTGTCGCCGCCCTCGCCGACCGTCATCGTCTGGACCGCGGTCTCGTGCAGGATGTGTCCGCCGGCCACCGGAACGCCGCGCCAGCCGGTCCAGCCCGTGAAGGCGATCAGCACAAGGAAGAGCACGGCCAAGAGGTACAGCGCGAGAGCCTTCACGGATCACTCCTTCGGGGCGGCGTTGTCGACCGCGAACCGGTAGCCGGCGCCCGGCACCGTCAGGACGATCTCGGGCTGCTCGGGGTCGGCCTCGACCTTTTGCCGCAGCCGCCAGATGTACTGCTTGAGCACCTCGGTCGGCCGGTGCTTCTCCGGCGCGCGGCCCCAGACGGCGGACAGGATCTCCTCGTGCGTCTGCGTCCCGCCGCCGTGGGCGATCAGGAACGTCAGCAGCCGGAACTCGCGCGGCGTGAGGTTTGCCGCCTCGCCGCGAACCCAGACCTGGCGCGAATCGTAGTTGACCCACAGCCGGCGGTCGACGTAGATGCTCGAATCGCTCGCGGCCGCGGGGATGCGGTCCGTCCGCCGCAGCACCGCCTCGAGCCGCGCGGCGACCTCGTCGGGGTGCGCCGCGACGTTCACGCAATCCTCGACGCCGGCCTCGAAGGCGCGGCGCATATCGTCCGCATTCTCGACGAGCGCGATCTCACGGCCCGCGGCCAGCGCGCCGGCCAAGCGCCACGTCAGATCGCCTGGCACGCCGCTCGTGTCCAACACGACGACGTCCGGGGGCGGCTCGCGGTCGTACACGTCGTCGTCGATGAGCGCCACAGTCGGCGCCTCGATGTCGATGCGGAAGCCGGCCGCCGTGAGCGCTGTGGCCAGCGCCGCGCGGGCTTCGGGGCGGGCGGTGATCAGGAGCACGCGGCGGCCCGTGACCATCGTCACACCGTCTGGAAGCGGTAGCCGATGCCCCGCTCCGTGCGCAGGT
>JBDTSC010000507.1:0-2611 GCA_039931375.1 Ardenticatenales bacterium | reverse complement strand
TTCAGGGCAGCAGGATAACCTTGCAGCTCTCGCCGGATCGCATGGCGTCAAACGCGGCCTGGAAATCGTCCAGCCCGAACCGGTGGCTGATCAGCGGCCGCAGGTCGACGGCGCCCGACTCGAGGAGGCGGCGCATGCGGTACCACGTCTCCCAGATCCTTCGCCCGTAGATCCCGCGCACCGTCGCGCCCTTCAGGACGATGTGGCTGGCCCAATCGACCTCGATCGTCCCGCTCGGCAAGCCCAGCACGGCCGCCTCGCCGCCCGGCCGCAAGGCGCCAAAGCCCTGGTCGATCGCGCGGGCGTTGCCGCTCATCTCGAGCAGGACGTCCACGCCGGCGCCGTCCGTGGCCGCCAGAATGCGCGCCGTCGCGTCGTCGCGGGCGTCCAACGCGAGATCCGCGCCCATCGCCGTCGCGACGGCCAGGCGGGACACGTTCACGTCCGTCACGTACACCGCCGCCGCGCCGGCTACGCGCGCCACGGGGATCGCCATCAGGCCGATCAGGCCGCCGCCGCCCGTGATCAGGACGGTCTTGCCGGCGACGTCCTGGGCGTGCACCGTATGCACCGCGTTCCCGAACGGGTCCTGCAGCGAAGCGATCTCCGGCGCCAGGGACCGATCGTTGAGCCAAAGGTTGGCCCGCGGCACGAGGACGTACTCCGCGAACGCCCCATCGCGATCGATGCCGATGACCTCCATGTCCTTGGCCAGGTGCTCCTGGCCGGGCACGACGTGCCGCGCCCCGTCCAGCAAAATATGGCCCTCGCCGGACGCCGCCGCCCCGAGCGGCACATCGTCCACACCCGGCCCGAGCGCGACGACCTCGCCGGCGAACTCGTGGCCGAGCGTCACAGGCGGTTTGATCCGGCCGGCGCTCCAGGCGTCCCAGTTGTAGATGTGGACGTCGGTGCCGCAGATGGACGCGGCCGTCACCTTGAGGAGCACGTCGCCCGGACCCGGCCGCGGGACGGGCACCTCGGCCATGCCGAGCCCCTCGCCCGGGGAGAGCTTGCGGACGGCGCGCATCGTTGCGGGAAGGGTCACGGACGGCGGCCTTTGCGGTGGGTCCGGCGATGCCGAACGGCGATCGGGTGGCGACGGCGCGGCCGAATCCGGCCGGCGCCGGGGAGTATACTTCCGCCCGCGTCCGTCGGAAACGCCGGACGGCGTTCCGTTGACATTCGCGCATCCGGACCCTACCATCGCCCGGCCCGGCCGCCTGCGACGCTCCTGGTGAGGCATACGTGTTCGACGCCCTCGGGGATTGGCTGGAAACCCAGCCGCCCAACCGCCGCCGCCTGAGCGCCGCGCTGTTGGGCATCATCTTGTTGACGGTGCCGTGCTACGGCGTCGGCGGTGCTGTATACGTCCTTTCGGCGCCCGGCGCCTCGGACGCTCCGGCGGCGGTTGCGCAACCGTCCGCCACGGCAACGGACCTTCCCGCGGCCACCGCGCCGCCGACGGACGCCGACCGCGGCGCGCCGCCGGACCGCCCGGAGCCGCCGGTGGCCACGGTCGTGCGCCGGGCGACGATCACGTCCGGCCCCGTCCTGCCCGTGCCGTCCGCCACGGACACGCCGGTGGCCACGCCGTTCGCCCCGTCCGCCACCCCGCCGCCCGCGCCGACGGAGACCGCCGTCGTCGTCGAGCCGACCTCTCTTCCCTCCGCTGTTCCGGCGACGGAGGCTCCGCCGCCTCCGACCAGTGCGCCCCCGCCGGTGCCCACCGACGCGCCGCCCGAGCCAACGGACGCGCCGCCCGCTCCCACCGCTGCGCCGCCCGAGCCCACCGCCGCGCCGACGAGCGCGCTCGTCGCTCGCGAACGATAGCGATGCCGGAACCGATGCCGGCGCCGGCGTCGCCGTCCGATTGGACCGCGCGGATCGTAGCGCTGGCCTCTCTCGACGGGCCGACGGGTGGCGAGGGTCCGGTGGCGGACGCGCTGGCGAAGTCGCTCGGGCCGCACGTGGACCGCGTGGAGCGCGACCCGCTCGGGAACGTGATCGCCGTGCGCTTCGCAAGACCCGCGGTCGGTGCTGACGCGGCGGCGAACGGACGCCCCTCGCCGACGCTCGTCCTGACCGCGCGGCTCGACGAACCGACCCTGATCGTGGCGCGGATCGACGCCGGCGGCTTCCTGCGCTTCCGGCCGCTCGGGCCGGTCGCCGCGTTCGACGCCCGGGCGTGGCTTGGGCAGCCGGTGACCGTGCACGGTCGGCGAGCGCTGCCGGGCGTCATCGGCACGCGGCCGCCGCACGTGCTGGACGCGGCCTCGCGCGACGCCACGCCGGACATCGACGCGCTGTTCGTCGACGTCGGCTTGGCCGAGGACGATGTCCGGGCCGCGGCGGCCGTCGGCGACGCGATCACGGTGCGGCGCGCGCCGGCGGCGCTGGCCGGCGGGCGCCTGAGCGGCAAGGCGGTCGCGAACCGCGCGGCGCTGGCGGCGCTCGTCGAGGTCGCGGCGCAGCTGGACGGGATGCGCCACGAGTGTACGCTCGTCTTCGCCGGCACGGCGCAGGGCGGCTTCGGGCAGAGGGGCGCCGTGACGCTCGCCGGCTGGTTGGCGGACGACGAAGCGGCGGGCGCTGGCGAAAGCGATAGCGA
>JBDTSC010000506.1:0-2622 GCA_039931375.1 Ardenticatenales bacterium | reverse complement strand
CTATTGATCGACCACCCGACTCGACCTTTCGACTCGACCACCCGATGATCGCCTATCCGATGATCGCCTACCCGATGATCGCCTACTAAGGGATCGCCTACCCGACGATGCATCACCCGACGACGCATCCGACCCGATCACGCAATCAGGGACAAACGAACCATGGCCGAACGCATCACGCCCCGCAGCACGGACCACTCGCAGTGGTACCTGGACGTCATCCGCGAAGCGGGCTTGGCCGACTACGGCCCGGTGCGCGGCACGATGGTGATCCGGCCGTACGGCTACGCGATCTGGGAGCGCGTGCAGCAGGGGCTGGACGCGATGTTCAAGGCGACGGGACACCAGAACGCCTACTTCCCGATGCTCATCCCGATGAGCTTCCTCGAAAAAGAGAAGGCGCACGTCGAGGGCTTCTCGCCCGAGCTGGCCGTCGTCACGATCGGCGGCGGCAAGGTGCTGGACGAGCCGCTGGTCATCCGCCCGACGTCCGAGACGATCATCAACCACATGTTCGCCACGTGGATCCAGAGTTACCGCGATCTGCCGCTGCTGATCAACCAGTGGTGCAACGTCGTCCGCTGGGAGCTGCGCACGCGGCCGTTCCTGCGCACGCTCGAGTTCCTGTGGCAAGAGGGCCACACCGCGCACGCGACGGCCGAAGAGGCGGAGGAGGAGACGCGGCGGATGCTCGAGGTCTACCGCACGTTCGCCCACGACCACGCCGCGGTGCCGGTCGTGCCCGGCCGAAAGACGGAGCGCGAGAAGTTCGCGGGCGCGGACCGCTCCTACACGATCGAGGCGCTGCTCGGCGACGGCAAGGCGCTGCAGAGCGCCACCAGCCACAACCTGGGCCAGAACTTCGCGCGCGCCTTCAACACGATGTACCTGGACGCGAACAACACCCAGCAGTACGTCTGGCAGACCAGCTGGGGCCTCTCGACGCGCTTCGTCGGCGCGATCATCCTGACCCACGGCGACGACCGCGGGCTGCGCCTCCCGCCGCGCCTCGCGCCGATTCAGGCCGTCATCGTCCCGATCTACCGCGACGACGAGGGCAAGGCCACGGTGATGGCGGCCGTCGAGGCCCTGCGCGCCGCGCTGCCCGCCGACGTGCGCGTCCACGTGGATGCGCGGGACGAGCGGCCGGGCTTCAAGTTCACCGAATGGGAGATCAAGGGCGTACCGCTGCGCATCGAGATCGGACCGCGCGACGTGGAACAGGGCGTCGTGACCGTTGTGCGGCGGGACGATGGCTCCAAGCAGACCGTGCCGGTGGCGGAGCTGCCGACGGGGATCGGCGCGCTGCTGGACGCCGTCCAGGATGGGCTGTACGCCCAGGCGTCCGAGTTCGTCCGCGCGAACACGCGGGACGCGGTCGATCCGGCGAGCTTCACCGAGGCGCTGTCGCACGGCGGGTTTGTGCGCGTGTTCTGGGCCGGATCGAGCGACGACGAGGCTGCCATCCAGGAAGCGCACGGCGCGACGATCCGCTGCCTGCCGTTCGACCAACCGGCCGAGGACGGCATCTGCTTCTACACCGGCCTGCCGGCCACGACCGTGGCGCTGTTCGCGCGGGCGTACTGAATCCCCGAGCTCGGCTGTGGCGGTGATCGCTAGCGAGCCGGTCAGGGACTCGCGGGACGATGCAAACCCCTATCCGTCAGCGCCTACGGCGCTGCCACCTTTCCCCAGCTGCCGCTGGAGAAAGGATCGGACCAGGTCCGTGGGCTCGTTGGGACCTCGGCCCCCATTCGTAGGTCCTCTCCAGCGACAGCTGGGGAGGACAGGCGCGCGAAAGCGCGCCGGGAGGGGTTTCGCGATGGTACGGATGCCTCACGGACCACTTGACCGGCTCGCCAGGAGGCCATCGATGAATCAGGACGGCCCACCGCCGATCGATCACGTCATCGACCACGCCACGCTCCTGACGTTCGACGACGGGCGGCCCGGTCCGCTGGCGGGACCGTCGCAGGGCCACCTGGGCCGCATCGACGATGGCGCGCTGGCCGTCGCGGCCGGGCGCATCGTCGCGGTCGGGGCGCGGGGCGACGTGTGGCGCGCGGTCGACCGGCGGGCCGCCGAGGGCGCCGCGGTGATGGATGCCGGCGGACGGGTCGTGCTGCCGGGCCTCGTCGATGCCCACGCGCACCTAGTCTGGGACGGCAGTCGGGCCGACGAGTTCGAGGCGCGCCTGGCCGGCACGTCCTACCTTGACCTGCTGGCGTCCGGCGGCGGCATCAACGCCACCGTCCGCGCCACGCGCGCCGCGTCGCTTGACGCCCTCGAGCGGCGGCTGGTCGAGCGGCTGGACGCGCTGCTCGATCATGGCGTGACGACGGCGGAGGTGAAGACGGGCTACGGCCTGACCACGGACGAGGAAATGCGGCACCTGGACGTGATCCAGGCGGTCGCGGCGCGCCACCCGGTCCGCGTCGTGCCGACGTTTCTCGGCGCGCACGCCGTTCCGAGCGAGTTCGCCGGCCGCCGCGCGGAGTACGTCACAGAGGTGATCGAGCGCATGCTGCCCGCCGCGGCCGCGCACCCGCTGGCCGAGGGCGGCGGGATGTTCTGCGACGTGTTCTGCGATGAGGGCGCCTTCGACCTGGCGGAAACGCGGGC
>JBDTSC010000505.1:0-2627 GCA_039931375.1 Ardenticatenales bacterium | reverse complement strand
CGCGCTGGCATCCCAGACCGTGCTGCCATCCGCCAGGCCAACCCACACCTCGGTGCGCATGCCGTACGGATCATCCGCCGACGGCGCCCGCCGGCCCGTGAACAGCCAGGCCGCACCGCCCGGCGACCACTCGATGGTGCCCAAGCGCTCCTGACAGCAGTTTCCGTGCTCGTCGCGCGTGACGGCCGGCAGGCTGACGATCGGGTGCAAGCCGGTGGCCAGGGGGTTGGGCGAGCCCGGCGCCGGCAGCGTCGCCTCGAGCAGCGCGTTGCCTAGAAAGCGCCGCTCCGAACCGTGCTGAACGCCGAATACAAGCGTTCCGGCGGGCGTGACGATGGGGCCGAAGGGCATGATCTCATATCCGGGCGACCAGCCGAGCTCGGGCAGGCCGCTCGGATCGCTCGGGTGCGCCGGATCGCTCGTCGCCAACAACGGCAGGAGCTCGGTCGTCGTCAGCTCCTCAGTGCTGCCAAGACTGCGCAACATCACGCGATTCGGATACCCGACGTCCGCCTCCACCAGCGGCGACGATGCGCCCGAGCCGGCCAGGTTCCAGCCCTCGTCGGTACGGCGGCTGTAGCGGAAGCCGATCGTTCCGGCCGGCTGCAGCATCGTCATGTCCCAGAGCCGCAGGACGCCCCCTTCGCTGTTGCCCGAAGGACCGTTGGTCATCAGCCAGCGCCCGTCCGGCGACCACGACTCGGGGCTTTGCAGCGCCGCCACTCCGTCATCGGACTCCCCCACCGACGTGCCGCCGCTGTCGGATGTGGCGTCGGTCAGCTGGCGCGGCGTGCCGTCGGGCACGTCCACCACCCACAAACCGTCGTCGTCGCCGTAGGCCAGGCGATTGCCGATCGGGGCGGCGAGCGAGTGATCGCAGCCTACGGACGTCTCGCGCTCTTCATGCACCGTGCAGGCGGCCAGCACACGTGGCGCCGCGTCGGTCTCGGCGGCGACGACGAACCACGTGCCGCGACAGCCCGACGCGATCGTCGGCGCTGGAAGCGGGCCGGTCATCTGGGCAACCGGCTCCGAGCAGTCCTCTTCGAAGTAGGTCAGCCAGTTGCCATCGCCGGACAGTCCGAGCTGGCTCGCGTCGGCCTGCTCCGGCAATCGGCGCACGACGCGGCGTTCTCTGGTCGCCAGATCTTGGACGATCAGATCCGACGTGTCGCTTCGCTTGCCGCCCGGTTCCGACGCGCGGGTCTCCAGATACGCGATCCGATCCGTGCCGCCATGCGTCAGGCTCGAGGACCTGGGACCCAGTTCACCGGCCGCGGGTTCGGTCAGCGTTGCCAGCACGCCGCCACCGGCGGGCCATACGTACAGCACCCCGTCGCGGCCAAACACGAGGTTCGCCGGCAAGGCGGGCAGATCGGCGGCGACCACCGCCGTCGGAACCGTGTGGAGCGCGGCAACCGGTTCGCCGGGGACGAACCGCTCACCGTTCCAGCGACGTGAACGCCAACCACCGCCGCCGTCCGGCGAAACGAGCTCGGCCACGCCGTCGCCATCCAGATCGATCAGGACGTCGCTCGCGTCGATGATCGCGGCCAGCCGCCCCTTGACGGTCCCATCGGCTGCGTCATCCGACCGGGCAGTAGCGTAGATCGCCGCGCTTGCCGGCGCGTCACCCGGATCGTACACCAGCAACGGATCGGCGATGCCGTCGCCGGTCCAGTCGAGCCAGCGGACACTGGTCGCGAACGGTTGCAGCGGGATATCCACGCCCGCCAACGGCAAGGCGAGCGCGACATCGACACCCGCCGGTCTCGTCGCCGCCTTGGCAAGCTCGAAGCGCAGGAGCCAGCGGCCCTTGGCTGTCTCGACCACGACCTCACCCGAGCTCAAGTCGCCCCCGATGCCCTTCACCGCCACACCCAGCCGCTGCGCCAGGCTGAGCACCTGCCGCGAGCCGCCGGCATCGCTCCGAACCAGGACGACGTCCACCGTCCGCCCGGCCCCATCCGCGCCAGCACTTGCCACAGCCGTAACCGGCACGAGGTGATACCTTGTCGCGCCGTCCCGCAGCGTCAACTCGGCCGCCGATGCCAGTTGCACCTGGACCCCCGCGGCCAAGCCGGCGATGGGCTCGGCGAGCGGCGGCGTCGGGAGCGCGGTGGCCAGCGGCCGCGGATAGGCGTCCGGCGCCACCGTCGGCGGCGCCGTGACCGCGGCTACCGACGACTTCTGCGCGGTCGGCGGCGCTTCGGGCGCGCACGAGGCGAACAGACACGCGGCAAGGCCGAGCGGCAGCAGTGCGCGCAGCGGCCGCGCGTAGGTTGACACCGGTGGTTGAGGCTGCTTCATATTGGCCGCTATCGGGGGCGCACTCGACACCTGGGGGAGCCCCCTTTCCCAAGTAGTGTCACCTATCGGTAAAGATCGAGTGCCCGAGCGCCCGGGCGGATTAGCCACCCTCCGGAGCTTCTTCGACCAAGAAGTTGATCTCGTTCACCGTTCGCATCCGGGTCAATCCACGTTGGAGGTATCCAAGCCAGACACGGCGGCTGTTGCGCTCGATGCCCATGATGATGATAGCAGGGCCTATCGTGTCGCACGGTGGGAACGCAGGGCGAACGCATTCTGGATTGCCGCGGTTGAACCAAGCTCGACTTGCCTTGCTG
>JBDTSC010000504.1:0-2639 GCA_039931375.1 Ardenticatenales bacterium | reverse complement strand
GTTCTCGGACGCGCTGAGCGGCGCGGACGGCACCGGGGATCCGGCCGTCATGATGCCTGTGCTTGACGTCTATCCGGATGCTCTCTCGGCGCCCATGCCGTCCCTGGAAGCCGGGCCGATTCCGATCGTCACTGCGCTGTCGGCGCCCGCGACGGGGCAGGTTGTTGCAGCGCCGGCGGTGGCCGTTCGGCCCGCCAGGTCGACCCAGAGCGGTGGGCGGGTGCCCCCGGCGGCTCGGGGTCAGGCCACCTCCACGCGTTCAGGCCGGCCAGCGCAACCAACCCAGCCCAGCCAACCCCTCCGGCCCACCCAACCCACCAGGCCCGTCCCGCAACCGAGAGTGGCCCCGGCGGGATCTCCGCAGGCCATCCGCCCCGCCGCGCCGAGCCCCGCCAACGCCTCATCGGCGCTGCGGAATCTTTCCGACCGGATCGGCACCTGGAGCTACCAGGGCAAGATCGCCCAATCCGACGCCTACTGGAACGCCCGCCAGCAGGTCGCGCCGCAATCGACCCGCCCTGCCCCGCCCCAGCGCGCGGTGGTTCCCGCCCAGCGTCCGGCGAACTCCCAGCGAGCCGTCGCGACCCAGCAGTACCGGCCGGCGCCGGCCCGAACGTCAGCGCAGTCGCAGGCGTCCGCCTCGCCCACCGAGGTTGCACCGGCCGCCCCCACCGCCTCCCAGTACGGCCAGATGCGGGAGATCCGAAATCAGTCACAACTGCGAAGGGCGGCAAGGTCGCCACGCCAGGCGCGGAAAGCGCGCGGGCAGAGCGTGTTCTCCGTGCTGGTGTTCATCGTCATCGTGCTGTTCGCCACCGGGGTGGGTCAGCGCATCATTGACGCCGTCACCGCCCTGATCCAGCGGTGAACCTGCTGTCCGCGCGTGGTCTGGGGGCGGTGACCGTGCGATGAGCGGCAAACGGGAACCCAACTCCGTCGCCGTCCTGCTGCGGATACCCGTCTTCCGCCGGCTCTGGTCGGCCATCGCGATCTCCAGCCTCGGCGACTGGCTGGGGCTCTTGGCCACCACCGCGCTGGCCGCCTACCTGACCAAGGACGATTCGAGCATCGCGCAGGGCGCGGCGGTGTCCGGGGTGCTGCTGACCCGGCTGCTGCCCGATCTGATACTCAGCCCGTTCGCGGGGGCGCTGGTCGACAAGTTCGACCGGCGGACAGTGGCCATCGTCGGGGACACCCTGGCGGGGCTGCTCTACGTGTCGATCCTGGTCGGCGGCAACCTGCTGTGGCTGCTGATCGCCCAGTTCCTGGTCGAGGCCATCGGGCTGTTCTCCACTCCGGCCAAGCAGGCCATGTGGGTGAACATCGTGCCGCGCGAGCGGTTGGCGGTGGCCAACCAGCTCAACTACGTCTCGGTGTACGGCATGGTGCCGATCGCCGCGCTGATCTTCACGCTGCTGTCCACGGTGGCCAGCTTCTTCGGCGTTCCCGACGTGGAAGGCTCCGGCGGCGGCGCGCTGATCTCCGGCTCGACGAACACGCTGGCGATCAACATCGCGCTCGGGCTGGACGCCGCCACGTACTTCTTCTCCGCCGGCATGGTGCTGATCTCCCGCGGTCTGATCCCGGCGTTCGTCGGTGAGCGATCGACGAACAAGAACATCTTCTCGTTGATCATCGAGGGCGTCTCGTTCATCCGGAAGAACCGGCTGATGCGGGCGATCTACATCGGGATCCTGGGTGCGTTCGGGGCGGGCGGCCTGGTCGCGGGGGTCGCGCAGGCCTACGTCGCGACGCTCGGCGCGGGCAACGCCGGGTACGGCATCCTGTTCGGCACGGTGTTCACCGGGTTGGCCATCGGCATGCTGATCGGGCCCAAGGTCTTCCCGACGATCCCGCGGCGGATGATCTTCACACCGGCGATCGGGGCGGCCGGGATCTCGCTGGTCGTGATGAGCGTGCTGCAGGACTTCCTGGGCGCGGCCATCACGGCCTTCGTGATGGGCGTGTTTGCCGGCGTCGCCTGGATCAACGGCTTCACCATGATCGGTCACGAGGTCTCCGACCAGCTGCGCGGCCGGGTGTTCGCGTTCGTCATGTCCTCGGTGCGGATCATCCTGCTGGCCACCATCGCGGCCGGGCCCATCCTGGCGGGTGCGATCGGCCCCTATCCGCTGGCCGCGGGCGACTTCCGGATGGAGATCAGCGGGCCGGCGCTGGTGCTGGCCGCGGGCGGATTGATCGCGCTGTTGGTGAGCCTGTACGCCGGCCGGCAGATCGGCGGACTGACCACCGGCTTCACCCGTCGGCTGTTCCGACGCCAACAACTGAACATCTGGGACGAACAGGACGATCATGCCGGCGCATTGATCGTGGTCGAGGGCGCCGACGAGGCCGCCGTCACCAAGTACGCGGACGCCATCGACGAACACCTGCGGAAGAAGGGGTTGCTGACGCTCCGGGTGCGCTCGCAGGCACCCGCCGACCCGGTACCGATGTTGCGTGACGGCGGACCGGAAAGCCCGGCCGATGCATTGCGGGCCACCGCCGACCTCGCCGACCTGTCGACGGCGCGGATCAGCCCGTCCCTGCAGGCCGGTGCCGTGGTGATCTGCGAAGGGTTCGTGGATGCCGCCATCGTGCGGTACCGGGCCATCGGTCTCGAGGAGCAGCGGCTGGCT
>JBDTSC010000503.1:0-2648 GCA_039931375.1 Ardenticatenales bacterium | reverse complement strand
GATGCCCATGCCGGCCACCCCATCGCCCTCGCGCTCCGTCGATCCGTCCGCCGCCACCAGCCGCGCCACCGCGTCGTCGGCCAGCCCGCGCTGGTGCTTGAGGTAGCGGCCGACGATCAGCTCGCGCGCCGGGTGGTCGGCCAGCCAGCCGTCGCCCATCGCGAGCAGCTTGTCCGTCTCGTCCGCACCGACCCAATAGTGCTTGTCGTCGTCCAGCACCGGCAGCAGGACGTACAGATGGCGCAGGATGTCGCGCACGCGGCACGTCGCCGAGAGCGTGAGGCGGACGTACGGGCTATCGCCCCAGGCGGGAAAGCGCGCATCCAGCGGTAGCCGCTCCGCCTCGACGTCGTAGCCCAGCGGCGCGAACAACGCGGTGAGCAGCGCCATCCCCCCCACGCAGCGCACGACGGCGATCTCGGCCGTCAGCGGGATCGCCGCCGCCGCGAGGTCCGGCCGCTCGCGCGACTGGCCGCTCATCGCCGTGCCCAGCACCCGTGCGATCGCGACGCTGAGGAAGGACGAGGCGACGTACGGGCGGTCGTTCACGTACTGTCCGAGCGTCACCCCCTCCACCGGCGTCCCGCGCCGCCCGCGCACGAGGTCGACGGGGTCGAGGTCCAGGAGGAGCGCCGCGGTGCAGCGGTCGGGGCCGGCCTCGGGGAAGAAGACGTGCGCGCTGCCGAACGACAGCGGGAACGTCTGGCAGCGCGCGGGGTGCTTGGCCAGCACGTAGCCGAGGTCGGTGGCGGGGGGGTGGGTGGTGGTTAGGGTGAGGAGCATTTGGGGCTCGGGGGTGATGGCGATGATACGTCGAGGGGGGCGGCGCAACGTTATACCAGATTCCGCACGCCGGATTCGATTGGAGCAGGCCTGGCCCGCCTGCGGGCACCCCTATGGCCACGTCGATCCGATCGGCGTCCAAGGGACCTCCGGCACCTGGAACGTGGCCCGCGCCGGAGTGGAGGCGCGCAGGTCGGCCGCGACGCGGAAGGTCAGCGTGCCGTGGACGGGCGCCTGCCCGTTCGCGTCGTCGGCCCACACGCCCCCGTTCGTGACCCCGTGCCGGATTCGTCCGGACGATGGGACCCACTCGCCGTTCCTCGCACGGGCCAGCATCGTGCGGTCCATGCCGTCCATGCCGTCCAAGCCGCGGACCGCGACAACGCCCCCGCCCTTGCGCTCCCGGCCGTCGGTCTGTGCCCAGAGCGCCAGTGGCAGGCTGTCGTCCGCGTCGTCGGCACACTGCAGCGCAAATGCGCGCGGGGTGTCCGGTCCGGTCGGCTCGTCATACAACGAGAATCGGCTGTACGCGAACCATCCGACGCAGCGCCGGGCGTCCGTGGTGGCGACGAAGGCGGCGAACTGATTGCCGAGGTTGAGACCGGCGCCGGAGTACGGCCCGTCGCCGCTCAACAGGTCACTGACATCCGTGACCGTGAGCCAATCCGTGGCTTGCAACGGCGCGAGCCCGCCGCTCGCACCCTGGACGTGCGGCGCGATCGCGCGCTCCAGGGCCGCGACGGCGGACGTTGACGGGAGTCGGGCCGGACAGTCCCAATCGTCCAGCGGCGAGTGAACGAGGAGTTGGCCGTGGAGCCACACGTTCCGCGGGGACGGGCGGTCGGGTTGCACGAGGCGTACGGCGAGGTCATACCCTGAGCTCGTCTCCGGCCCGAAGCGCAAACAGCCCTCAAAGGGCGCAGTCGCCGTGACGTCGATCGCGCCCCTAGCGGGGACGGTCAAACGCTCGCATGGCACCTCGGCGCCAGTCGGCTCGGCGCAACGAAGTGTCTCCAGGCCGAGCAGCCCATGCGGGCCGTCCCGCCATGGTCGTAGCGCCACGTTGACGAGAGGCCGAGCGCTCGGGTTCGACAGTCGGTAGCGCCACTCACACGCGCCGCCGTGCTTGTAATCGACCGCATACTCTGCGGCCCAACCGTCCGATCCATAGGAAAGCCGTTGCGGGACTGGCACGCCGTTGCAGATCATGGCACCGGTCAAGCCGTCGCGATTTACCAACATCGTCGGATCGACGGGCGGCGGCGTTGCGGCGATGACCGTAGACAGAGGAGGAAGCATGGAGGTCGGGGCGGGCGCTGGGCGCGCGGACGCTGAAGCGCCGGCGTTGTCCGTCGATGGATCGTCCGGCGGCTGAAGCTGCTCGACCAATTCCGCGATGAGGGCACGGGAGATCCGCTGCGCCAAGCGGTCCGCCACCGCGTCCGGCCACTCGAACCCGTCGCGCGTGAGCACCGCGGAGACGGACGCCTCCGCGGTCACGACGCCGTCCCCGTGGATGGCCAGCATGTTCTGCCGCGACGGGGAGAACGCGTCCGCCGGCCAGATCGTGAAAGGCGGCGCGTCCGCGGCGATCGCTGTCGCCTGGAGGATCACCGTGCCGGTGAACGGCCGCCAACGGCGGTCCGCGCGGTGCACGCTTACCGCCACGATCGGCGCGAACAACGGCGCGCCGGGTCGCGGCAGCGCGATCGGATCGACCGGGGTATGCGGCAGGATCATGCGCAGGTCGTGGGCCACGACGCGGTAGATCGCAGGTTGGAGCCACTCCGGCGCCGTCACGCTTAGGCCGATGGGGCGCGAGTAGGGCGCGTCGGGTCGGCTCCAGTCGATGTACGTGTGGCCTG
>JBDTSC010000502.1:0-2661 GCA_039931375.1 Ardenticatenales bacterium | reverse complement strand
CAGCGGAGGGTCGTGCCGCGGGGGGCGCGGACGGGGCGGGGGAGGGACATGGGCGGGGCTCCCGGTCGATGTGCTTGCGGATAGGTGCGGGTGGTGCGGGCGTCCGAAGGCGGGCGCGGGGCGGTTTCACGTCATCCCGAACTCACGGGAGTCGGGCGTGGATGTCCCGAACGAGCGCGGCATGCTCGTGCGGCGGCAAGCTGACCCGCTTCATCTCCGCCTCCGTGTTCGTCCAGATCGGCGCGCCCCACCGCGGATCGCCATCGTAGCGCGGAACGATGTGCCAGTGCAGGTGCGCGACCTGGTTGCCGAGGGATGCGACGTTAAGGTGATCCGGCCGGACCACGGCCTCGATGGCGCCTTGGGCCACGTACAGGTCCTGACACCAGGCCCGCCGGCCTCAGGATGCTCACCCCCCCCTCCCGCCCCGCAAACCACATGCTCCCGTCCGGCCCCACTGCAATCACCTCGATCGACGCCGGCGCCAGCCCGTCCGCCTCGGTGATCGTCTCCCAGGTGCCGTCCGGGTGCAGGATGCGCACCGTGCCGGGCGCGGCGCTGAACCACAAGGCGCCGACGGCGTCCATCGTGATGACCGAGCCCTGGAAGCTCAGCGCCGGGTCGTCCTGGGGCGTGGTCCAGCTGCCGTCCGGGGCCCGCCGGAACACGCCGCCCCACGTCCCCACCCAGAGGTTGCCGGCGCCATCCAGCGTGAGGTCGTAGACGTCGTCGGCCGGCGGGTCGGTCACCGGCAGCGGCACGGGCACCCAGCCGCCGTCCGGGGCGCGGTAGGACAGGCTCTCGGTCGGGGCGCCCGAGATGACGTCGCTGCCGACCCACACCCCGCCGTCGGGGGCCAGAGCGATCGTGTTGAGGTCACCGCCGCGCAGCACGCGGCCGAAACTCCTCCAGGTGCCATCCGCACCGCGGCGGGCCAACCCGCCGTCGCGGCGCTGGCTTGGCGCGTAGAAGTAGGTCGATGTGCCGAACCAGGCGTTGCCGCCGTCGTCGACAGCGATCGCCCGAACGACGCTGGACGGCAGCCCGTCGACGCGCGCGAATCGCGTCAGGCGGCCGTCGCGGGTCAAGTGGTGCACGCCGCCGTCGTCCTCACTCTCCGTCGTGCCGCCGGTCGAGAACCACACGCCGCCTGTCGGGTCGGCCACGGCACGGCCGACGCTGTTGCCGAACAAGCCGTCGTCCGTCGTGAAGGCGCGCATCGTCCCGTCGGGGGTGCGGCGCACCAGGCCGCCGCCGCCGGTCCCCAGCCATACGGTTCCGTCCGCCTCGATGGCGATCGCGTTCACCGTCGACGCCGGCAGCCCGCCGGTGCCGCGGTACGTCCGCCACGCCCCGTCCGGTTGACGCGCGGCCAGGCCGGCGCCGGTGGCGGCCCAGAGCCTGCCGGCGGTGTCGAACGCGAGAGCGCCCATCCCCCCGGTCGGCAGGCCGTCGACGGGGGCGAGCGGCCGCCAGCCGCCGGCGCCGTCGGGCATGAGGAGGCCGCCGTCCGACGTCAACCACGCCTTGCCCGCGCCGTCGAACGCGACGGAACGCAGGATGTCGTCGTCACCGCCCCGGCCGCCGAGGTCAACCGAGGACCACGTCCCGTCGGCGCGGACGATGTCGAGGGCCGATGGGAACGACGGCCCGTTGCTGTCGTTGCTCGGCCCGGCCGACAGGACCCAGACCGCCCCGTCCGGCGCGGCGGCTACGTCGATGACGAGGTCGAACGACAGCGCCTCGCCCTGATCGGCCCTGAACGTCTCCCACCGCCCGTCGGCGCGGAGCACAGACAGGCCGGAGTAGTACGTCCCGAACCAGCGGTTGCCGGCGCCGTCGATGGCCATGGCCGTCACGGTGCCCGCCACCTCGCCGTTCGCGCTGCGGTAGTGCGTGACGCGGCCATCCGGCCACCACCGGCTGGCGCCGGCGCCGGTCCCGAACCAGACGCTGCCGTCCGGATCGGCCATGACCGACAGCACGTCGTCGTCCCACGGACCATCGCCGAACGAGAGGGCGTGCCAGCGCCCGTCCGCGCCAAACCAGGCCGCACCGTCGCCGCGCGTGCCCACCCACGGCGTGCCGTCCGCCGCCACCGCCACCGCGGCGACCCGCAAGGACGGCAGCCCATCGGCCAGCGTGTAGGTCCGCGACGTGCCCTCCTCCACGTCCCAAGCCGTGACGCCGCCCCACCCGACCGCCCAGACCCGGCCGGCCGCCTCGTCGACGGCGATATCGCCGACAGCGTCGGTGTTCGAGAGGTAGGTCCAGCGACCGGCGTAGCGCCCCTCCCCCGCCGCGCCGCCGGTCGGGGTCGCCGCCCCGGCCGGGGCCGACGGCGACGGCGCCGCGCTCGGCGTGTCGTCAGCCGCCGCCGTCGCGGCCGCGGTGGCCGCGGGATCGAACGGTCCGACAGCGTCCTTGACGAGGAACGGCAGGTGGACGATGCCATCGGTACGAACGCCGGCCATGCGGGCCAAGGCGTAGATGGCGGCCAGCACCGCGACGGCGATGAGGGTGATCGAGGTGAGTCGGGCCAGCGTGCGCATCGTGGTCTCCGGTGGCAGGCGCGACGGCGATCGAACCGCGCATGCGGCGGATCCCACGCCTGACCGATGGGAGGCTAGGCGGCGGGATCCGTCATCGAGCGCCGTTCAC
>JBDTSC010000501.1:0-2665 GCA_039931375.1 Ardenticatenales bacterium | reverse complement strand
GCCGGCCCCGAATTCCCGCCGCCGTTCCGTCGCGCCGCTGGCCCTCGCCGTCGCGGTCTTCGCCCTGGCCCTCGGTCCCCGCCTGTGGCGGATCGACGCCCACCTCACGCCGGACGAGATGCGCTGGGTCTGTCGGACGGTCGGGTTTCACACCGGCCTTGCGACCGGCGACCTGCCTCTGACGCTCCAGACCGGTCACCCCGGCGTCGTGACGATGTGGCTCGGCGGCCTGGGCCTGCCGGTCGCGCCGGAGGCGGCGTGGTCCAAGGCGTGCCTCGAGTCGCGCAGCAGCGAGCTGCTCTACGCGCTCGGTAGCGCCGACCGCCACATCATCCTGGACCGCCTGTACGCCGGCCGTCGCCGCATCGCCCTGTCCACCGCCCTCATGGCCGCGTTGATCGTGTGGCTGGCAGGACGGCTGCTCGGGCGGCGGACGGCGCTCGTCGCCACACCGCTGGTCGCGCTCGACCCGTTCTGGCTGGCCCACGCGCGATTCCTGCACCTGGACGCCGTGGTGACCGGGCTCATGTCGATCGCGCTGTTGACGCTCCTGCTCTATCTGATCGGCCCTGTCGATGACGGCTCGCGCCGGCCCGCGATCCACGGGCATGCTCCGCCGACGCGAAGGCGATGGCTGATCGGCAGCGGCATCGCGCTCGGCCTGGCGCTGGCCGCCAAGTCGCCGGCGCTGTTCGTCATCGGCTATGGCGGCGTGCTCTGGCTGGCGCTGGCCCGCCGCCGGCGCACCGGGTTGCGGACGATGGTCGGCGAGGGCGTTCTCTGGCTGGCGGTGGCGGCCGCGACGATCGTGGCCGTCTGGCCGGCGATGTGGGTCGAACCGATCACCGTGCTCCGAACTGTGGCGATCGACTTCACGCGCCACGGCACGGCCACGCTCGAACGAGCCAGCTACTTCGCGGGCGTGATCCGCGACGATGCGGGGCCGCTGTTCTACGCCACGGTGTGGTGGCTGCGAACGAGCCCGCTGGTGCTCGCGGGCGTCGCCCTTGCGGTGGGCCGGATCGGTCGCGACCTCGTCAGGTGGCGGCCGCGACGTCGGCGCGGCGGCGCAGCAGTCCCGACCGCCTCGCCCGGGCCGGCGGGCGCCCTCGAGAACGCCGCGGACGATGGCACAGCCGATGGCACAGCCGTCCGGTCCGCCGGGCCGCGGCTCGTCGTGATCGCGCTGCTGGGCTACATGGCGCTGTTCACCGTGTTCCTCACCGTCGCCAACAAAGAGTTCGACCGCTACCTGCTGCCGGCGTTCCCCGCGGCCGACATCGTGGCGGCGGCGGGCTTGGCGGCCGCGGTCGAATGGGCGGTGCGCAAGACACGAAGCGGCGGGCGATCGGCGCGCTGGGCCGCGGCGTTCGCGGCGCCCGCGGCTGCGGCGGCGGTCCTGGCGGCGCAGCTGGCGCTCGTGCTGCCGATCGGACCGTATTGGGTGACGTGGTTCGACCCGCTGGTCGGCGGCGCCGCGCGGGCGCAGCGGCTGATGCTGGTCGGCTGGGGCGAGGGGCTCGACCAGATGGCGGCCTTCCTCAACGCGCAGCCGGACGCCGCGCACTTGGAGGTGGCCAGCCGCTACCGCGCCGCGTTCGGGCTGCTGTTCGACGGGCGCAACGTCCAGACCGAGGGCTACGATCCCGAGACGACGGACTATGTGGTCTTCATGCTCAACCAGGTGCAGCGCCAACAGGATGCCGATCTGCTGGCCAAGTACATGAACGTCGACCCGCCGGCGGCCGCGGCGGACATCGGCGGCATCACGCTGGCCTGGGCCTACCGCAACCGCGCCGACGAGCCGGTCCGCGCCTACCTGGACGCCCACGCCGACCCGGCGACCGACGCCGTCCTGGTGCGCGACCGGCACATCCTGCTGCGCCGCTCCGCCGGACCGCTCGCGGTGGTCCCACTGCCGAGCGACGACGACGCGGCGCATGACGTCGTGATGGACAGCGAGCTGGCCAACGCGCTGACGGCCGCCTTCACCCACCACGATCGCGTCTGGTTCGTCCACCGCGCCGACGACAAGCGCACCGCCGTCGAACGGGCCACCGCGCGCCTGCTGGCGACGTCGACGCGGTTCGAGGGCGCGGAGCGGGCCGGGGATCTGATCGTCGAGGCATATCGCCGCTTCGATGGCCTGCCGCCCACGTTCGCGCCGCCGCCGTCCCACCGCGTCGATCTGTCGGTCGGCGCGACCGACACCCGGTTCCACTCGATGAAAGCGATCGGCTTAGCGGACGGGCCATGGCCGACGGATCGCCAGGCCGCCATCGACCTGACGTGGCTGCCCGGCGCGACGGACGCGTCGTCGCGCACGCTGAGCGTCCAGCTCCTCGACGCCGCGGGCGTCCGGCGCGCCCAATTGGACGCCAAGCTCGTGGACGCCGAGGGGGCCGCGCGCGAGGAGCGGCGCCGCGCGTTGGGCGGCCCGTTCGTCACCCGTTTCGCGCTGGACGTGCGCGGCCTCGAGGCGGGGGACTACGTGTTGTCCATCGGCGCCTACACGACGGACGGCGGGCACTGGCAGACCCTGCCCGTGACGGACGAGACGCACGAGGGCCTGCGGGACGCCGGCCTGGAAGCACGCATCGAGGCGAATCGCCTCTTCGTGCCCGTGCGCCTGGCCGCCAGCGACGGCGCGGCCGCGCCGCCGTGA
>JBDTSC010000500.1:0-2674 GCA_039931375.1 Ardenticatenales bacterium | reverse complement strand
GGGTGCAGGGGCCAGGTGGCCCCTGCTTAATGCACGAGCTCGGGCGCTCCGCCTCCCGCGCCGAGGCCCTGCGGCTCTGCACGAGCTCATGCGCCCCGCCTCCCGCGCCGAGGCCCTGCGGCTCTGCACGCCCTCCTCCAACAATTCAACAAGATGATGCCGTCAGCCTGACGTCGGCCGTGGCTTCCGATCGCGGCACGGTCGCGTCGACGACCGCCTACCCCGCCTCCCCCGCCAGGGCCCGCCGCACCGCCCCCACCACCGCCTCGTCCTCCCCCGCCAATACCGTCCGCGGATCGAGGACCACCGCCCCGTCCTCCACGCGGGCGATCACCGGCACGTCCGCGACCCGCAACCGCGCGGCAAACGCGTCGGGGTGGGCAACGTCGATCGCCAGCACAAACGTCGGCAGCGTCTCGCCCGGCAAGCTCCCGCCGCCGATCGTGCTCTTCGCCGCCCGCACCGACAGAACGGTTGTCCAGTCCTCGGCTACGCGACCTCCCCCTCCCCCAGCATTGGGGGAGGGGGTCGGGGGGTGAGGGCCTCCTGGGCGAACAATCGCCTCCCGCCACCCCTCGGCCCGTTCGCGCAGCCCCTCGACATCCGCCGCGATCATCCGCCACACCGGCACCTCGTCCAGCGCCCGCCCGGTCAGGTAGGTCCGCAACGTCACCGCCAGCCCCGCCAGCGTCGCCTTGTCGGGCCGCAGCGCGCGGCACAGCGGGTGGGCGCGCAGGCGGGCGATCACATCGGCCCGCCCGACGATCAGCCCGGCCTGCGGGCCGCCGAGCAGCTTGTCGCCGCTGAACGTCACCGCGTCCGCGCCCGCGGCGACGCTCTCCTGCACGGTGGGTTCGGGCGATAGACCGAACGGCGCCACGTCGATGAAGCTGCCGCTGCCCAGGTCGTCGACGACCGGCACTCCGCGGCGGCGGCCGAGGTCGACGAGGGCGTCCAGGCCGACGGAGGCGGTGAATCCCGTGATCCGGAAGTTGCTCGTGTGGACGCGCAGCAACAGCGCCGACGCCTCGCCGATCGCCCGCTCGTAGTCCGACAGGCGCGTCCGGTTCGTCGTCCCGACCTCGACCAGCCGCGCCCCGCCGGCCGCCATCACGTCGGGAATGCGATACCCGCCGCCGATCTCGACGAGCTGGCCGCGCGAGACGATCGCGTCCCGCCCGGCCGCCAGCGCGGCCACCACGAGCAGCGTCGCGCCGGCGTTGTTGTTCACCACCAGCGCCGCCTCCGCCCCCGACAGCCGCGCAAGGAGCGGCGCGACGACGTCGTGGCGGCTGCCGCGCTTGCCCGTGGCCAGGTCGTACTCGAGGTCGTTGTAGCCGGCGGCCGCCTCGGCCATCGCCGCCGCCGCCGCCGCGCTGACCGGCGCGCGGCCGAGGTTCGTGTGGAGCACGACGCCGGTCGCGTTCACGACGCGCCGCGGCCGCGGGGCGAGCAGGGCGCTCAGGCGGGCGGTGACGTCGGCGACGAGGGCGTCGAGCGCGGGCGGCCGGCCGTCGACGCCGTTGTTTGGCGCGCTTGAGTCGCCCGCGCCCAGTCCTGCGCGCGCCGCATCGAGCACCTCGCGGGCGACGGCGACGAGCAGACCGCGCCCCGCGTCGGCGACGGACGGATCGGCGGCCGCGGCGGCGTCGGCGAGGGCGTCGACGGCGGGCAGGGCGCGCCGGGGGTCGGTGGGCGATGGGCTCATCGGCTGTCTCCGTTTACGACGCCAGGGGTCGCCGTCGGCAGGATGTACACGACCGGCCGCGCGATCACGATCAGCCGATGCGTGTTGCTCCACGGCGGGTAGCACGTCACGAGCGTCAGCCGCTCATCGTCCGTCGGCTCGATCCAGCGGTTGTTCGCCCGCCGCTCCTCGTCGGACGCGCCGGCCTCCTTGACGATGAACGTCCGTTCGACCGTGTAGCGCACCTCGGCCGAGCCGGCGTGGAGCGCGATCGTGTCGCCTTCTTGCAGCTCGTTCAGCCGCCCGAACACTGCGCCGGCGATGTTGTTGTGCCCGCTGATCACGGTGTTGCCCACCTGGGCCGGCGGCGCCGACGTCTTGTGCCAGCCCGCGGCATCGTCTGCCGTCTTCCAGACGGACTCGAGCGTTTCGTTGTCGACGATCGCCACCGTCCAGCCGATCGGCACGACGGGCCGGTCGACGTCGATCGAGCGGATGACGATGCGGTCCGGCGGGGGCAGCGACGTGGGCGCGGCGGTCGGCGCTGGCCCAGCGGCGCGGGGCGACGCGATGGGCCGCGCGGTCGCGGACCGCTCCGCTGCGGTGTCAGCCGCCGAGGCCTCCGCTGTGTTCGACGTGTCTTGGCGCGCCCCGCCGCGCTCGTCCCCGAACACGACCACGTGAGGGCCGAGCACGACGTCGAGCCCGCCCTTGGCGACGCGCTTCACGACGCCGCCGTCGGCGGTCGGCGCGGCGGACGGCGCGGGCGTCGTGGCGGAAGGCGAAGCGTCGACGGCCGTGGCGGGCATCGCCGTCGCCGACGCGGTCCGCTGGTTCGCCACCGTGTCCTCGAAGCGCGGCGGCGCCGCCGTCCGCAGCTCGCCGTTCAGACGCGCGGTGCGCGAGCCCTGGATCGCGACGCCGATCGAGGCCAGCACGATCCCGCACGCCAGCAGCAGCCAGCCGATGTGGCGCAGCAACACGGCC
>JBDTSC010000499.1:0-2676 GCA_039931375.1 Ardenticatenales bacterium | reverse complement strand
TCGACGTGCACCGAGGCGTCGTCGTTGGGTGCCTTCCAACTCTCTGACGATTTGCTTGAACGCTAGCGCAATGCCGAGGACTCGAACGACACGGGGCGCGACGATCGGCGTCCGGCGCTATCGGTCCGGTGGCTGGTACTCGCGGATGCGATCGCGCTGAACGATCCAGCGGCGGCCGGTCACAGTGCGCTCTCGTAGGGCTTCGATCAGAACCATGACGAGGTGCCGCAGATCGGATGCCGTCACCTTGGCCGCCGGGCGTAGCACTACGATGCCGGCATGCTGGCGAGCGTCGTACGTCAGGGGGTTAGCGAAGCCTAAGTCCATCGTAACGAGGCACCGGCCCTCGGCGCCGCATGCCGCAATCAGGGTTCTATCCGGTACCGATGTCATGCGCTGAGCGTACACCGTTGCCACGTCGTGCCCCGCCGCGACGAGCAAATCGGCGACTTCCCGGCCGAGGTTCTCGTCGAGTTTCATGGCCGCCGGACCGTTCACGAGTCCGCCGTCACCGGGATCTCGAAGTAGCGCTCGCGCGACATTTCGGCGCCGTAGGCAATGCAAGCAAGGACATCGGCTTCCTCGAGGCTCGGATAGCTTTCCAGGAGTTCGGCCATGGTTGCCCCACCTGCCAGGTAGTCGAGAATCAGGGACACCCAGATGCGATGGCCCCGGATCGTCGGCTTGCCGAAGCAGATGTTGGGGTCGATGCGGATGCGATCGAGCAGGTCCTCGCGGGAGAGTTGGGTGTCCATGGCAGTGGTCCTCGCCGGCCGATCGCGGATGGGTAGGGGATCGTCAGGGGTACGACGAAGTGTAGCAGGTGGGCGTTTCATCGACGTCCCGGCTGTCAGACGTTTCAGCCGACGAACGCCGGGGGATGAGATCTCCCGGCGGATATTGGCCGCGAAAGCCGGGGAGCGCAGGGCCGGAAGATCGCTCCGGAGCAACGAGACGCTGCTGAAACGCCGCCGCGCTACCCTGGCCGTCGATACGCAACGCCACGGCGCGCCTCGGGGCTGGACCTCGTTGACGGTCAGTGACCATCGACCTGCGCATGGAGCGCGAACCGTGCCCACCGTCCTCCAATCTGGCCCCTATCGCTTCTTCTTCGTCTCGCTCGACTACGCCGAACCGCCCCACGTCCACGTGCGCCGAGATCGGATGGTCGCCAAGTTCTGGCTCAGTCCGGTACGCCTGTCGCGAGCGGGTGGCTTTGGTCGGGCGGAAATCCATACAATTGGCCAACTCGTCGATGAACACCGCGACGCGTTTCTGGAGCGATGGGATGAGTACTTCAGCCGCTGACACCCTCATCGAACCCGCGGCCTCCACGGTCTCGGTCACCGACGACGCCCTCATCGTCGACCTCAACGACGGTCGCACGATCATCGCGCCGTTGGCCTGGTACCCGCGCCTCTGGCACGGCACACCCGAAGAGCGGCGTGTCGTCGAGATCATCGGCGACGGCCTCTACCTCCATTGGCCCCGCCTCGATGAAGACCTCTCGGTCAGCGGCATCCTCGCCGGGCGGCCGTCCGGCGAGAGCGATGCGTCGTTCCAGCGCTGGCTGGCGACGCGGCGACGGGCTGGCTGAGGAACATCGACAGAGCGGCTCCGGCGCGCACTCGGTCCCACGACCGCACGCCACCGTACGCTCGCTGCCGCCCTCGCCCGGTGTCCCAACCGATCGTCCGCCGAGTGCCGTGCGCCCCCGCCCGGCCGCCCTGCCGCCCGTCGACCACCGATAGGCGCGCCACCGCGGGACTTGCAAACGAGCGCCGGAACGAGTACTTCATGCCCCGCGCGTGACGAAGCATCCATCGAGGAGGCGAAGAGCAATGGAATTGGATCGCAACCTGGCCATCCAGCTGTGCGCGGCGAGTCAGTTCATCTACCCGCCCAATGACATCGCCGGCCTTGGCCTGCCGCGGCCGGCCATCACGATCCTGCACGACAAGGGCCCGATCCAGACATCGACCGTCGGCGTTCTGCGCTACCCCGACAAGACGGTCGTCGTGTTCCAAGGCACGTTGACGGGCAAGAGCGTTCAGGCCGTGCGGGACTGGCTGGACAACTTTCGCGTCGTTTCCGGCGCGGTCGCCGGCTTTGCCGGCAAGGTTCATCTGGGCTTCGCCAGCCAGTTGAATGGGGTCGAGGGGCAGCTGATCACCGATCTGAAGAGCGGGTTCACGCCGCCGTTGTATATCACTGGCCACAGCCAGGGCGGCGCGGTGGCCGTCCTGGCCACCAAGGCCCTCCAGTCGGCCGGCTTTCCGGTGACCGCCACCTACACCTTCGCCGCGCCGCGGCCGGGCGACATGGCCTTTGGCGCATCCGTCACGACGCCGCTGTTCCGCCTCGAGTACGGCAACGACATCGTGCCGCACGTTCCGATCCCCGCGTCGATGTTATCCGCGTTCCAGCGCGCCATGCTGCTCGTGCCTCGTCTGGCCCCGACCCTGGCAAAGCTCACCGTGCCCGACACGTTGGACTACCGCTCCATCGGCGCACTGGTGTATGGCGCCCCTGGGCAGAAGGCGCTGACCGTCGGACTATCGCCGGCCGAAGAGCGCAAGCTGTCGGAGGCGCGGCGCCTGCGCCTGCTGCTGGCGCGGAACCAGCTGTTCGACCACCACCAACTGGACAACTACCGGAAGATGCTGACGCCGGCGC
>JBDTSC010000498.1:0-2681 GCA_039931375.1 Ardenticatenales bacterium | reverse complement strand
AGCACGGCGTCGTCGTCGGCATCAACAACCTGGCGGGGGCCGATGGGCGGATCGGGGTGACGTGGCCGTTCGTCGTGCGCAAAGCGCTGCAGGCGACGACGGCCGCGGCGGCGCTGCGCTGCATCGTCGAGGCGCCCCTCGCCGGCGCCCACAACTACCTCATCCTCGACGCGTCCGGCGAGGGCTACGACGTCGAGGCGTTCCCGACGGTCTGCCACGTCACCGCGCTGACCGATGCGCCGTTGGTCCACACGAACCACTGCCTCGTCCCCGATACCGAAGCCGTCGCCCAGGTCCGCCCGGCCGACTCGCAGGCGGCGTCCGAGGCGCGGCTGGCGCGCGGGTACGACCTCCTCCGCCACCGACCGGTCACGACGGACGACCTCATCGCCCTCACCCGCGACGATGAGGCGATCTGCGTCCGCCCGACGCCGCCCAAGGACGTCGCGACGTGCGGCGCCTTTGTGGCGCAGCCCGCGACGCGCGAGCTGTGGGCCGTACGGGGGCTGCCGAGCGACGGGGCGTTCGGGCGCTGGGTGGTGTAGGGCGGCCGGGCGGGCCGGGATTGCCGCTCGCGCCGCCACAGGTCCGCAAGGCACAGCAACGCAAAAGAGGCGCCCATCGGGCGCCCCTCTCAGCGATCAGCGTCGATGATCGACGGCGTGGACGATCAGGCGGACTCTTCCGCGCCGTCCGCGTCGCCGGAGTCCTCGGTCATCACCTCGGCCGCCGCCTCGTCGACACCATCGACGGCGACCGCCTCGGGCATCTCGTCGGCCATCTCAACGTCCGCGGTCGCAGCGGACAAATCGTCGGCCGCGGACGCATCGGCCGCGGCGGCGTTCGCCGTGCGCATCGCCGCCGCGGCGACGGCCCGCTCGGAACGCGGCGCCTTGGCAGGCTTGTGCTTCTGCGGAGTCACCGGGGCCGGCTCGCCGGTCGTGGCGGTGGGCGTGTGGTTCGGCTCGAAGCCGGCGGCGCGGACGGACTCGACGATCACGCCGAACGCCGTGATGTCGCGGGCGGCGATATCGGCCAGCATCTTGCGGTCGATGGCGATGCCGGCGACGTCCAGGCCGTGGATGAACGTGCTGTAGCTGTAGCCGTACATCCGCGCCGCGGCGTTGATCCGCTGGATCCAGAGCCGCCGGAAGTCGCGCTTGCGGCTGCGGCGATCGTGGTACGCGTGCTCGAGGGCCTTGGTGACGGCCTCGTTCGCGCGCCGGAACAGCCGATGCCGTCCCTGCTGATAGCCACGCGCCAGCCGCAAGATCTTGCGGTGGCGGCGTGTCGTGACGACCCCTCCCTTAACGCGGGACATCGCAGGCTCCTACTTTCGCTTCCACTACTTCTTTCGCTTCCAGAGAATCGGCGCCAGGCGCCGGACGCGCTTGATCGTGGCCTTGTCCGTGACGATCAAGTACTCGTCGAACAAGCGCCGCGTCCGCTGCGGCTTCTTGCGCCGAAGGTGGCTCTTGCCGATCTTCGTGCGCATCAGCTTGCCGGTGCCGGTCACCTTGAAGCGACGCTTGGTAGACTTGTGTGTCTTCATCTTGGGCATGCAGAACCCTCTCCTACGTGAAACACCACGCCGCCCATGATGCGGCGGCGTGATGGCGAACGATCGCGTTATCGCCGGGCGGGACGTTGCCGTCCGACCGAAACCCACTCCATCAGTTCCCGTCCGAACCCGTTCCCTCGCCCTCGACCGCGACGGACGCAGCCTCCGCCCCGGTAGCCTCCGCCCCGGTGTCCACCGCGCCGGCATTCGCCGCCGGTTTCGCCGGCGGCGCGGCATCATCCGCCGCCGGTGCGGTCGCGGCCGGCGCCGCTACAGCAGCGGCCGCGCGTCCCGAACCGCCCCGTGGCGGCGGCGCCTCGATCACCGGCATCGGCGGGGCGACCAGGCGAACGGGCGCGACGCGCACCGGCCGGCCTTCGATCTTTCCCGCCCCGGTCCGTGGGGCGATGACCATGAGCATCGATCGACCCTCGAGGCTTGGCTGCTGCTCGACTTCTCCGGCAACCGCGAGCTGTTCAGCGACCTCTGTCAGAAGCTCGAGCGCGATCTCGGGGTGGGTGATCTCGCGGCCGCGGAACTGAATCCGGACCTTGACCTTCATCCCTTCCTCGAGGAACTTGATCGCGCGCTTGACCTTGACGCCGGTGTCGTGATCGTGGGTCTTCGGCCGCAGCCGGATCTCCTTGATCTCGACGACCTTCTGCATCTTGCGCGCCTCGCGCTGCTTCTTCATCTGAACGTACTGCCACTTCCCGTGGTCCAGGATCTTGCAGACGGGCGGATCCGCGCCTGCGGCGACCTCGACCAAGTCGAGCCCGGCCTCACGCGCCATGTTCAGCGCCTCGCGGATCGGCACGACGCCGACCTGCTCGCCCTCGGGCCCGACCAAGCGCACCTTCGAGGCCGTGATGGCTTCGTTGATGCGCTGCTTGAGTTGTGGCGGCGGCTCCGGTTGACCTCTGCTGATTGCTGCACCTCACTGTAGCTCGGAGATAAACGGCGGCTCTCGATCGAGGCCGATCCAGAGCGCAACGACTGCGGGAACGCTCGAAACACGGAACCGTCGCATCGCCCACGCAGCGTGGCCACGCCGCCGGGAACGCAACGGCCCCGGAGTATAAGGGCTCAGCGGCGGCTACGTCAAGAGCAGGAATGCGTC
>JBDTSC010000497.1:0-2703 GCA_039931375.1 Ardenticatenales bacterium | reverse complement strand
GATGCGAACGTCCCTACGAGTTCTAGCCTTGTGCGCGATCGGGCTGACGCTTGCCGCCTGCGGCGGGACGGACAGCGACGACGACGCGGCCAGCGTCAAGTTCGACAACCTGACGGAAGGCCAGCAGGTGACCAGCCCGGTGAACGTCTGCCTCTCGGCGGAGTACATCAAGATCGAGCCGAAGGGCGCCGTCGTCGCCGGCGCGGGCCACCACCACATCGTCATCGACGCGACGGACGACGAGCTGGCGTCCTTTCAGAACGCGGGCGTCGTGATCCCGGCCGACGAGACGCACATCCACCTGGGCGATGGTTCGGCTTGCACGGACGTGACGCTCACGCCGGGCAAGCACAAGCTCACCGCCGTCGTGGCGGACGGGGCGCACATGACGCTCTCGCCGCCCGTGATGGCCAGCGTCGAGGTCGACGTCACGCCATAAGTGCCGCTCGTCCTTCCTCCGTGTCCGGTCAGAGGCGATCCACAGACCACCGAGGTGATCCGCGGTCCGGACGCCGCCAGGCGGGCCCTATAATGTCGTGGGGGCGAATCCCACCCGCACGACCGCCGACGGTGGCGCCCGCATGACCCGTCCCGACCTCAAGCACCTCCTGGACACCCTCCCCACCAAGCCCGGCGTCTACCGCTACTACGACGCCGAGGGCGGGCTCCTGTACGTCGGCAAGGCCGTCAACCTGCGCAGCCGCGTGCGGTCGTACTTCCAAAAGAGCGCGGCGCACAGCGGCAAGACGCTGCGGCTGGTCAGCAAGATCGCCAACATCGAGTGGACGATCACGGCGTCCGATCTCGAGGCGCTCCTGCTCGAGATGAACCTGATCAAGCGCCACCGCCCGCACTACAACATCCTCCTCAAGGACGACAAGCGCTACCCGTACCTCAAGGTGACGCTCCGCGACCCCTACCCGACGATCGTCTCGACCCGCCGCGTCCTGGACGACGGCGCGCGCTACTTTGGACCGTACGTCTCCGCGCAGTCCATGCGGGACACGATCCACGCGCTGCGCAAGGTCTTCCCATACCTGGACTGCGACCGCCTGATCACGGGCAATGATCCGCGCGCCTGCCTCTACCACGACCTCGGCCTGTGCCTCGCGCCGTGCATCGGCGCCGTCACCAAGGACGAGTACCGGGCGATGATCGCGCGCCTGTGCCGGTTCCTGGAAGGCCACACGGAAGAGGTCGTCGACGACCTGATGACGCGGATGAAGGCGCACGCCGCGGCGCTCGAGTTCGAGCAGGCCGCTCGGCTGCGCGACCGGGTCGGTGCGATCGAACAGCTGATCGAGCGCCAGCGCGTCATCGCCCCGACCTTGGCCGATCAGGACGTGATCGCCGTGGCGCGCGAGGACGGGTCGGCGATCGCCCAGGTGTTCTTCGTGCGCAACGGCAAGCTGATGGGCAGCGAGCACTTCCCGCTCGAGGGCGCGGGCGACGAGCCGGATGAGGCGATCATGGCGCAGTTCATCCAGCAGTTCTACGACAGCGGCCCGCAGGTGCCCGGCGAGATCGTCGTGCCGGAGTTCATCGTCGAGTCCGAGATCATCGAGCGCTGGCTGGGCGAGAAGCGCGGCACGAAGGTCAAGCTGAGCGTGCCGCAGCGCGGCCACAAGCGCGACCTCGTGAACGTCGCCGTCGAAAACGCGCACGAGACGCTGCGGGCGCTCAAGGCGGCCCACGCCGTCGAGAGCAAGGGCGACATCGCCCGCCGCGCGATCGCCGAGCTGCAGGACGCCCTCGGCCTGCCGCGGCCGCCGCGCCGGATCGAGTGCTTCGACGTCTCCAACCTGCAGGGAACCCACACGGTCGGGTCGATGGTCGTGTTCGAGGACGCCGTCCCGTACCGCGCCGACTATCGTCACTTCCGCATGAAGGAGACGGGCGGCGGCGACGACTTCGCGGCGATGGGCGAGATGCTGACGCGGCGCTTCCGGCGCCTCGCGGCCGCGCGCGCGGCGCGCGACGGCGCGACGAGCGTTGGCGGCACGGGCGTCGGCGACGTTCAGGACGATGCGGTCGCCGCCGGCGCTGCCGACAACACCGATCTCGTCGCTGCCGCGGACATCGCCGATGTCGCCGATGTCGTCAATGTCAATGGCACCGATGTCGCCCGTGTCGCCGAGGTCGTGAACGACGGCGGCGACACGCTCTCCCGCGCGGACGCCGCCCGCGGCGCGTTCGAGCGCGAGCCCGATCTCGTGCTCGTCGACGGCGGCAAGGGGCAGCTTGGCGTCGCCGTCAAGGTACTCCAGGACCTCGGCCTCGACGATCTCCCACTGGCCTCGCTGGCCAAGCGGCACGAGGAACTCTTCCGGCCCGGCCGCAAGGACTCGGTCTACCTGCCCCGCGAGAGCCAGGCCCTATTCCTGGTCCAGCGCGCCCGCGACGAGGCCCATCGCTTCGCGATCACCTACAACCGCAAGCTCCGTCAGGACACCGGCCTCCGATCCACTCTGGACGAGATCCCCGGCATCGGCCCGAAACGCCGGCGCGCGCTGCTGACCCACTTCGGCTCGCTCGACCACATCCGCATGGCCTCGATCGACGACATCGCCGCGGTGCATGGGATGACCCGTCGGGCGGCCGAGCAGGTGAAAGCATACCTGTAGGGGCGAAGCATGCGTCGCACCCCCCCCATTCCCCATCCTCCCGCCCCGCCGACGCATGCTTCGCCCTAACGCCCGCCTC
>JBDTSC010000496.1:0-2706 GCA_039931375.1 Ardenticatenales bacterium | reverse complement strand
AAACAAGGTGGGCTCTTGAACAGGCGCCACTTCGTAGCGATCATCATGTTCGCGCTTGTGGTCTACTGGTACTGCCTCGCCAACCGCTACGCGATCTTCCTCTATGGACACGTCGATCACATCGGAGACCCGCCCGCACAGCCCTTTGACGCTCTGACCACCACCCGCTACGTGATGGCCAGCTTCGCGGCCGCCGGATTCGGCGCTACCGGGGAACTCCTCCGAAACCTCATCCCGCGTTCCGCATCAGACGTCAATAGGGGCGCCGGCTGGAAGGCCATCGCTCCCACCGTCATCGTCCTCGTCGTCGCCACGTTCTTCGTGGCCAGTCGAGCGAACACGCCGTCACTCCCTCTGCCTCTTGCTCTGATCGTAGCCGCCGCCTCCGGGCTTGGGTATTGCATGGCGATGTGGTGGCTTCACACCGTAGGCGGCGACGGCAGCCGACTGTTGTGGCTGATCGCGGACGGGACCGCGCCGGCGATGGTGATCCTGGGGTGGCGCATCGTGGAGGTGCCCGAACGCGGCGTGGCCAAGCCGATCGCGATGGTTGCGGCCACGGCCGTCCTGCTCGGCGCGGTCGGCTGTCGTCGGCTGGTTCGCGGACTGCGCGGACGTGTTCGGAATGCACCATTGCCGTCGCCGATGCGATCCCAGATGGCCGGAGCCTGCTTGGTTCTCCTGGGCTTTCCGATGCTGCATTATGTTCATACCTTTGCTGGCTATCCCTACATGTACATCACCGCGGCCCAAAATGTCGGTGGCTACCATGTCATCACATGGCTTCAGGCAACGGTGTTGGCTGTCGCCCTGACCACCATCGGTTGAGAGCCAGCGCCGCCCCCCCACGATCTTGACGCCCACCCACCCCCCTGCTAGCCTACCGCCCACAACCCACCGCGGCCCCAACGCCGCGCATGAAACGACGTCGAACCGGAGGAGTAGGCGGCCCAGCGCCGACAGAGAGGCGGGGTCAACGGCTGCAAGCCCCGCTCGGAGCGCCACCGCCGAAGGTCGCCGGGGAGTCGCGTGTGTGAACGTGGTATCGACACCTCGCCGTGTCTGCCGCCAGCCGTAGCGCACGCCGGGTCCGCCCGTTAGCGCGGAATCGAGCGCCATATCGTCTCGCCTCGTGTCGCGTACACCGCGCGGCGCGGCGGACGGGATGGAAGCAGGGTGGTACCGCGAGAGCTTGGCCTCTCGTCCTTGCACGGACGAGGGGCTTTTTTCATGCCCGGGCACCGGGCGCATGGAGGGACGACACATGGCGACGACGAACGGCTTGCCCAGCCCGATCCGCCCCGGCCCGATCCGCCCCGGCCCGATCCGCCCCGGCCCGATCCGCCCCGGCCCAATGGCCAAGACGTACGACCCCGGCGCCTTCGAAGGCGCGCTGTACGAATGGTGGGAGCAGAGCGGCTTCTTCCGGCCCGAGACGCAAGAAGCCCTCGGCCAAGTCGCCCCCGACGCGCCGCCCTTTGTCATCAGCATGCCGCCGCCCAACGTAACAGGCCAGCTGCATACCGGCCACGCCCTGACGGCCGCCATGGAGGACCTGATGGTCCGCCACCACCGCCTGCGCGGCCGCCCGACGCTCTGGGTGCCGGGCACGGACCACGCCGGCATCGCGACCCAAAGCGTCGTCGAGCGCGTGCTGCGCGAGAACGGGCAGACCCGCCACGACCTCGGCCGCGAGGCGTTCGTGGAGCGCGTGTGGGACTACAAGGCGGAGTTCGGCGACATCATCAACCGCCAGCACCGCCGTCTTGGGGTGAGCTGCGACTGGACCCGCGAGCGCTTCACGCTGGACGATGGGCTCAGCCGCGCCGTGTCCGAGTGCTTCGTGCGGCTCTACGACCAGGGCCTCATCTACCGCGGCCTGTACCTCGTGAACTGGGACTGCCAGCTCCAGAGCGTCGTCAGCGACATCGAGGTCGAGTACCACGAGACGACCGGCACGCTCTACACCTTCTCCTACCCGCTCGAGGGCGGCGGCTCGATCCCGGTGGCCACCTCCCGCCCCGAGACGATCCTGGGCGACACGGCGGTGGCCGTCCACCCGGACGATCCGCGCTACAAGGACGTCATCGGCCGCACCGCCCTCGTGCCGATGCTGGGCCGCCCGATCCCGGTGATCGCCGACCCTTATGTCGACATCGCCTTCGGCACCGGCGCGCTGAAGGTGACGCCGGGGCACGATCCGAACGACTACCAGCTCGGCTTCAAGCACGGCCTGGCGCAGATCAACATCCTCAATCCCGACGGCACGCTCAACGAGAACGCCGGCCCATATGCCGGCATGGACCGCCTGGACGCCCGCAAGAAGATCTGGGCCGACATGGACGCCGCGGGCCTCGTCGTCGAGACGAAGCCGCTCGTACACGCCGTCGGCCACAGCCAGCGCTCGGGGACGATCGTCGAGCCGATGCTGTCCACGCAGTGGTTCGTGAAGATGCAGCCCCTGGCCGATGCGGCGATGGAGTCCGTGCGGCGCGGCGACGTGCAGTTCGTGCCGGACCGCTTCACCAAGGAGTTCTTCCACTGGATGGAGAACATCCGCGACTGGGTGATCAGCCGCCAGCTCTGGTGGGGCCACCGCATCCCCGTCTGGTACGCCCCCGACGGCACCGCCTTCGCCGGCCGCGACGAGGCCGAGGCGAGGACGAGAGCGGCGGCGCACTTCGCGTCGACATCCGGCGGCATCGA
>JBDTSC010000495.1:0-2715 GCA_039931375.1 Ardenticatenales bacterium | reverse complement strand
CACCCGCTTTCGTCGGCCATCCTTCTACGCACGCTCGTCCTCGCCGCGCTCATCGCCTTCGCGTCCTCCGCCGCGGCGTCGGCCGTGCCCGGCGTGCGCGCCCAGTCGCCGTCTTCCATCCGCTACCTCGACCCCATCTTCACGCGCACCGAACGCACGAACGACATCGTCTACGGCACCGCGATCGACAAGCCCACTGGCCGCCCGGTCGACCTCAAGCTGGACATCTACGAACCGACCGGCGACACCGCCGCGGCGCGCCCCGTCTTCATCTTCCTGTTCGGCGGCGGCTTCGTCGCCGGCACGAAGGACCTTGAGCCGACGGTCTACTGCGAGCAGATGGCGCGCCGCGGGTACGTCGCGATCGCCCCGAGCTACCGCCTGAACCAGGGCGACGTCTGGTTCGACGGCATTCCCGCCGCCGTCGCCGACGCCCGCCAGGCCGTGCGCTGGGTGCGTGCCCACGCCGCTGACCATCGCCTCGACGCGACGCGGATCATCATCGGCGGCTCGTCCGCCGGCGCGATCACGTCGCTGTTCGTGGCATACACGGACATGGCGCGGACGGCCGGGAGCGAGGCGGGCGGCGGCGCGTCGTCCGACGGCTCGGAAGTGGCCCTGGTCATGGACCTCTGGGGCGGCCTGTACAGCGAGGTGAACCAGCTCGACGCCGGCGAGCCGCCCCTGGCGATCGTCCACGGCACGGCGGACGACGTCGTCCCGTACACCGAGGCCACGAACTTGCGCGATCGTGCGGAGGCGCAGGGCGTGCCGTACGTGTTCCTCCCGCTCGAGGGCAAGGGGCACGCGCCATACATGCCGATCGAGCTGATGACGACGTTGGCGCCGTTTTTCTACGAGCGGCTGTGGCCAAAGGCGGTGGACGCGCCGCCGAGCATGCCGGACCTCTCGCCGAGCGACCGGCTGTACGTCGAGCACGAATTCATGACGCTGGGCCGGACCGAAAACGGGTCGATCGAAGCGCACCGCGCGCCCGGCGGCTGGTACGGCACCGCGACGTTCAAGGTCGACGCCTGGGAGTGGACGCCCCGTCGCATCCTCGAAGCCTCGCATGCGATCACCATCACGAACGAGGCGATGGCAACGTTCTTCAACCTCCTCGCCGACACGCCGCTTGCAGAGTCGCTGGCGCAGCCGACGCCATCGCCGATCCCGGACAACGACTGGACGTTCTCATTCGGCCTGTCAGCCGGCGCCGACGCCATCGTCGACTTCACGAGCCGCGTGACGACGTTCAACCGCCGCCAGCACACGCCGTACGCCGTCACGATCGGCGATCGCGCCCTGCTGACGGACGGCGACGAGCCGGATCGGGCGCTGGCGGCGATCTACGATGCGTTGGGCTTTGAGGACCTCGACCGGCTGATCGAGGAAGCGTCGCGTCCGCCGACGGCGATGCCGATGCCGACCGCGCCGCCTCGCACACGCATCTGGCTGCCGGCCGCGCAGCGCTGACCCTGGCCTCCATCCCTGCCGGAGGACAACCGCCGGCCGCCAAGCGATCACGTGCGGCGACGGATCGATCGTCGCGACGAACACGGGCAGCAACGTCTCGCGCCCCGTCGTGCTGACGCTCGCGCCGGCGACGAACGCGCCGACGCGAGCGGAGTGCAGCCCGAACCTCACCGCCGGCGGCTCGACGTCGTTCCCCCGCCTTGTGCCCTCCGTCGGCGGGCGCCTCGTCGGCTACAGCTTCACGACGCGGACGATGGCGGAGGTCGGCGCCGATCCCGCGTCCGACGATCCCGTGGCGGATTGGGTGTGCGAGACCCTGTTCTTCACCGTCGTCCAAAACGCCCCGGAATTCGCCGCCTTCGACGAGGCCTACCGTCGCGGCACCGACTGGAACGGCCTGCCCATGGCCGGCGCCTACGGCGATGCGATCACCTTCGCTGCGCCGCCGTCGGGCGCGTGCAGCGCGTTTCTGCCGTTCGGCTACCGCTATGTCCGGCCGCGGAACTGAGGCTCATCGCATCGTTCCGTGGCGCGAGACCACCCCACGCGCCACACGCTGCACGCGTCCAGTGGTCCGCATCGACGCTGTGGCGCCATTGCCGTGCTCGGGCGACCCGCGATGCGCGGCCGTTGGGCGATGCGGCGGCAGCGGCGTTCGGCGGCGGGCGACGTGTCGACGGGCGGTGCCGTAGGCGCTGCACTAGGCTTTGCCAGGGGATGCCCGAGGCTGATGTTGGCGAGGTTGGCGATCACCTCGTTCGCGTTCGTGCTCGTGCCCGATCCCGTCTGGAACACGTCGATCGGGAAGTGCGCGTCGTGCGCCCCGTCAGCGACATCGCGCGCCGCGGCCTCGATGGCGTCGGCCAGATCGTCGGGCAAGTCTCCCAAGTCCCGGTTCACGCCGGCCGCGGCCAGCTTGATCAGGCCGAGGGCCTGGATGAAGCGACGCCCGAACACGAGGCCGCTGATGCCCTCGAAGTTGTCGACGGCGCGCTCGGTGGAGGCGCCTCAGAGCGCGGCGGCGGGGACGGGGACCTCGCCGAGGGAGTCGCGTTCGAGGCGGGTGCCGGTCGTATTGAGTGCGACGTCGGCCGAGGCGATGGCGGGTGCGGACGGCGATGGCGTCGTCGCGGGCGGCGGGGTGGTCGTGGGCGTCATGACAAAGGGCCTCTTGCGGCGGGGAGGGCGGTTGCGGGGCACGATTCTAGCATCGGCTCAAGGTCGATCGGTTCAATCAGC
>JBDTSC010000494.1:0-2716 GCA_039931375.1 Ardenticatenales bacterium | reverse complement strand
CCGAACGTCGCCAAGCCGCCGAAGCGCGCCTGCGCGAGCTGAACGCCGGCCACCCGACCGACCCCGCCCGCGCCGCCGAGGCGCTGGCCGAGCTCGACGCGCGCCTCGGCGACCGCTCGCGCACCGATGTTGCCGAGGCGCTCGAAGCGGCGCGTGAGACGCGCTCGCGGGCCGCGGCGCAGATCGAGGCGCTCGGGCGGCGGGAGGCGGAGCTGCGGCAAGTAGACGGGCCGGTCGACGCGCAGGCGCTCGGGCAGGAGCGGGCGAGCAAAGCAGCGCGATCGGCGCGGCTGGTGCGATTCGTGGCGCGGGCGACGGCGCACCTCGACCGTCGGGCCGCGCGGCTGGACGTCGCGGCCGACCGGACCGCGATCCAAGAAGCCGTCGCCACGCTGCGGGGCCGATGGGCGGCGCTGCGCGAGCAGGCCGAACGGCTGGCGGCGCTCAGCGCGACGCGCGACCGCTTGGCGGGCGAGGCTGCGGCGCGGTGGGCGGAGGCGGAGGCGGGGTGGGGCGATGTCGCCGCCGCATGGAGCGCCGCGGCTTCGCCCAGCGGCACGCATCCGAACGGATCGCCGCTCGCGCCGCTCGCGCCGCCCGCGCCGTGGCCGCAGTGGTCGACGACGCTGGTGGACGAAGTGTGGCACGCGGCCGCCGCCCGCATCGCCGACGCGTACGCGACGGCCGGCGGCGACGCGGTGCGCGAGGTCCATCGCGCTGCGGCGGCCGCGGCGGCGGCGATCGGCGCGCGGTGCGATGATGCGGCGGGCCGGTGGAAGGCGACGGTACGGGGGCTGGCGGCGCGGTTGGCGGAGGCCACGAAAGGCGACGTCGGCCCCGTGCCCAAAGGTAGGGGCGAAGCAATTGCTTCGCCCTCACGCGGGGTGCACGATCCCCATCCGTCCGTCGACATGGCCGCCGATCCCACCCCGTCCGTCGACATGTCCGCCGACCCCAACCCGTCCATCGACATGGCCCCCGACGCCCCCCCCGACGCCCCCCCCGGCCCACTCACCGCCGTCGACCCCCATGCCCCGTTCGCCCTCGACGACAACCCGTCGGCGGACGCGCTGATCGCCCTGCAACAACGGCTCGGCGCGCATGGCGCGGCCGACATCGCGGTGCTCTCCGAACGGCGCGATCGGCTCGTGCGGGACATCGATGTCGGGCAGCACGAGCAGGCGCGGCTGGCGACGGCGCTTGGGCTGCGCGGGGAGGCGCTGGACGTGGCGGCGTGCGGCGAGGCGCTGGCGGATGGCGAGCGGACGTTGGCGGTGCGGCAGCACGGGCATCGGATCGTGGACGGGGCGGCGCGCAGCGTCGTGCAGCAGGTGCTGCCGAGCACAATGGACTACATGCGGCGGCTGCTGCCGGCGCTGACGGACGGCCGGTACTACGACGCACGCTTGAGCGAGGACTACCGCATCGAGACGTGGGACGAGCGGGCCGAGGCGTGGCAGAAGAAGAACCTGTTCAGCGGTGGCACGAAGGACCAGTTCTCCCTGGCGCTGCGCCTAGCGTTCGCGATGGCCACGCTGCCCGAGGAGCGCGGCGCGGCGCCGAGCTTCCTCTTTCTCGACGAGCCGCTCAGCGCCTTCGACGATCAGCGCGCCGGTGCGCTCGTGCAGCTGCTCACCGAAGGTGAGGTGGCCGAATCGTTTGACCAGATCTTCCTGATCAGCCACGTCCAGGTCGACCACGCGTTGTTCGACCATCGGATCGTGCTGGAGGGCGGCCGGGTGGTCGAGGGGTTTGGGGGCGATCGGCGATCGAGCGGCGACGCCCACAACGTTGATATGGGGGCTGGGGTTGGGGTGGGCGTTGGCCGTCCGGTCTAATCTCGCCCCACCCACCGTGCCGCCACGCCCGCCGCCATCCCGAACCGCCCACCCACCTTCGCCGCCTCGGCACGCCCCGTCTTCGGCAGGCCGAGGCGGGCATTGCCGACGTTGAGCGTCGTCGTCGTCGAGCACTGGAGGCCGATCGGATCGGGCAGCTGCGTCGTCATCGACCAGCCGCCGCCGGTGTGGCCGACCTCGTGGACGCTGACCGTGGCGGGGTAATCGAAGCAGATCGAGATCTCGCCGGAGGCGTCCGTCGTGCGACGGTGGATGCGGAACGTCTCCGGGATCGGGCGCCACTCGATGATCTCGAACGCGATCCCCTCGAGCGGCGGTTCACCGTCCGCCATGAGACCGCCCTCCGGATACAGCTTGGCCGCGGCCTGGCGATCCGCGGCGGTGACCACGCGGTCGCGCTGGCCGTCGCCGTCCAGGTCGTAGAATTTCAGGAGGCGCAGGCAGGCCGACGGACCGTCCGGGCAGCCGCTGCCCGCCGGCGGCGCGGGCGTGCGCGGCTCGCGGGTCGGCTCGGGGCCGCCGGGCGTGCGTGTCGGGCCGACGGTGCGGGTCGGCTTGGGGGTCGACGTCGGCTTGGGGGTGTTCGTCGGCTTCGGGGTGTTCGTCGGCTTGGGCGTGTTCGTGGGCTTGGGCGTGTTCGTCGGCTGCGGCGTGCGCGTCGGCGTCGCGGTCGGCCTCGGCGTCGACGACGGGCGCGGCGTCGCGGTCGGCACGGGCGTGTTTGATGGACGCGGCGTCGCCGACGGGACCGGGGTGTTCGATGGGATGGGCGTCGACGACGGACGCGGCGTCGCGGTCGGCACGGGCGTGTTCGACGGCACGGGCGTGTTGGATGGGACCGGCGTGTTGCTCGGGAT
>JBDTSC010000493.1:0-2719 GCA_039931375.1 Ardenticatenales bacterium | reverse complement strand
GGCATCGTCGCCCGTGGCATCGTCGCCACGATGGTACAACCGCGGCGCCGTCCGCCGTCGCCATGATCGTTTATGGGGATGGCACGCCCACCGTCACGGCAACCAACCGCCCCCCTCCATCGCCCGCTCCCACGCCTAGAGCAAGGCCCGTTGTCGTTCGTAGTCGGGCATTAGGCGCTCGACGACGGACCAGAAGCGCGCGGAGTGGTCGTGGTGGGACAGGTGGGCGATCTCGTGCGCTACGACGTACTCGAACGCGCCGGGCGGCGCCTGCGCCAGCCGCCAGTGCAGGCGCACGACGCCCCCGCCCACCGCAACACCGCCCGCCCGCGTCGCCCGTCGAACGGACACCGTCACCCGCGAGTAGGCCCCAACACCTCGTCCACTCCGATCCGAACGTCCGCAAACGCCCCCGGCGCCACGGTCTCTCCACGACCATGCCGCACCACCGACGCGTATCCCTTCCCGTCCGTCCGCGGCTCGCGGTGCACCTCGATCACTCCTTCGTCGACCGCGACGACCCAGTACTCGGGCACGCCAGCCCGGGCATAGGCTCGGGCCTTGATCCCGCGGTCGAAGCGAAGGCTCGAGCGGGAGACCTCGACGATGAGCAGGCAGTCCGCGGGCTCGATGTGGCGCTTGTGATACTCGGTCGGGTCGTCGTGGCGCGCGAGGACGACGAAGTCCGGCTGGGGCATCGACCAATGGCTGAGGACGATCGAGCTACTCGGCAGGACGTCGGCCAGATCGCCCAGCCGCTGGACGAGCAATCGCGTTAGCGAGATCGAGGGTCCGTTGTGTTCGGGTGAAGTTGGCGACATCTGATAGATCACCCCGTCGATCAGCTCGACCCTCGCGTCCGGCGGCAGCTCCGCCTCGCAAAAGCGGACGAATAAGTCGACGTCGAAACGCAGCCTCGCCGGCCCGCGGCGGGATGGCGGCGCGGTCGATACGGATGGTTGCAGCGTTGGAGAGACGGTCATGGGGCCCTCGATTCACGGCGTGCACGTAGCGCAAGGATATGCGGTCGACAGCGGGGCGGCAATGGCGCCGCGGACACGCTGGCGACAACGCGGCGACATGCTCCTGCCGCCACCCCGGCCGTATGATTACCGACGCCGCGCCGCGGATTGCCGACGCCGCGCCACGATCTCGCCCCCCGGAGCCCAAGCATGCCCACGCCCACTCCCATGCCGACCTCACCCTCTACCTACGCCCCCCTCGTCGCCTTCGGCCTCGGCTGGTTCGCGTTCGCCGCCGTCTTCGCGTTCCGCAAGCGCCCACCAGCGGCCGACTCGCCCACGCGTGCGCGCGACCGATCGTCATGGTGGGGCATCGGCCTTCAAGCCGCGTCGTTCGCCCTCGTCTGGTCGAAGCCGTCGCAGCGGCCGTTCGGGATGCCGTTCGGCGGCCTGTCGATCCTGGGCGGTTGGCCGCTCACCGCACTCGTCGCGATCCTCATGGCCCTATCCGTCGGCCTCGTGATGCGCGCCGTCGCCCGCCTCGGCAAGCAGTGGGCGTTCGCGGCGCAGGTGGTCGAGGATCACGCGCTGATCACGGACGGACCGTATGCGATCGTCCGCAATCCGATCTACACCGGGATGGTCGGCATGTTCGTCGCGTCCGGTCTGGCCATCGGCCGGCCGCTGCAGCTGGTGCTTGGGCTGGCGCTGATGAGCGCCGGCACGTACGTGCGGATCAAGGCCGAGGAGCGGGTGCTGCGTGAGGCGTTCGGCGCCGAGTACGACGCGTACGCGGCGCGGGTGCCGGCGGTCGTGCCGGGGTGGGGGCGTCGATGACGGCGCGCGGCGCGCAGGAACACGGCGCACGCCGCCGACCTCGTCACGGCACCCACCCGCCACCGGCCATCGCGCGCTCCCACGCCTTCAACGCCGTCCGCTCAACCTCATAGCGCGGCATGAGGCGCTTCACCGTCGCCCAGAACCGCGCCGAATGGTCGTGGACGGCGAGGTGGGCGATCTCGTGGGCGACGACGTACTCGAACACGCCCGGCGGTGCCTGCGCCAGCCGCCAGTGCAGCCGCACGACGCCCGCGGCGCTGCACGACCCCCATCGCCTTCCCGCGTTCGTCAGCCGGACGTCCGTGGCCGATCGACCGAGCCGCACGCCGTACTCCTCGGCCCACCGACGCCCGTCGTGCAACGCCTCGCGTCGCAGCCAGTGCACGAGCGCCGCCCGCACCGCCGCCTCGTCCGCCGCCGCGTCGCCGCCCGCGCGCATGGCGACATCGACGCGGCCGGCGGCTTCGTCGATGACGACGTGGGCGGTCGCCCGCGCGACCTCTGCCACCGCGAGGACGATCGGACGCCCGTGGTACAGCAGCGTCGCACCGTCGACGCAGGGCGCGGGCGGCGAAGTCGGCGCCGCGACCGGCGTGCGCGCGGCGACCTTTCGCACGGCGCCCTGCACCCACGCGGCCTTGCTCTTGACGAACGCCTCGACCCCGCGCGGCCCGTGCATCGGCCAACCGACCGGCGCGACGACCTCGACGCCGGCAGGGCGGACGATGATCCGCAGCCGCTTGGCGCGCGTGCTGATGCGCAGTGTCCACGGGATGACGTCGGCGCCGACGGCGAGATGGGGCACGGGAGGGACGTCCTGGGCGGGGCGGGGCGAGGTGGACAGCAGGTAGCGGTAGCGGTAGCGGTGGGTGGTGGGAGCCAATGTGGCGGGCGGCGTGTGCCCCGGGGAAGGCGGA
>JBDTSC010000492.1:0-2730 GCA_039931375.1 Ardenticatenales bacterium | reverse complement strand
GGTGGACGACGCCGGCGGCGGTGGGGCGACCAACCGCGATCCGCGCTGGACATCATCGACGACGATGATCGGGCCGCGCCAGCCGATCCGCGGGTCAGCAGCCGAGCCTTCGGCCGGAGCATCGGCGATGCGCTCGAGCCGGGCGCGGCCGGCGGCGTCGGTGAGGACGGCCACGGGCGCGGCGTCCGCGAGCAGGCGGCCGATGTGGGTGTCGGGAAAGGCGACGTCGAGGCCGACGAACGCGCCGCCGGCGACCAATGCGCCCAGCTGCGCGACATACAGCGCCGCGCCGTCGCGCGGCAGGAGGACGGCGACACGCGCGTCCGGCCCGACGAGGCCGTCGAGCGCGGCGGCGCAGTCGGACGCCCGCGCGGCGAGCTGCGCGTACGAGACGCGGACGTCCGTCCCGTCCGCGCCGCCGGCCGGCACCTCGATCGCGATGCGGTCGGGGTGCCGGCCGGCGACGGCCAGGAAGATTTCGTGCAGGCACGCATCGGCGTGCGGGGCGGGCGGCATGGCCGATAGGATGCCAGAGGACGGCGCGGATCGGGCGGCTTGGCCGCTCGGATCACGCCGTCCGCGGATCAGCGCTCGTCGCGCCGGGTCACGGGCAGGTAGATCAGGCCCACCGGCTCCTCGGCGATGAACGTCGGGGTCGCGGGTCCGCCGGTGGCGGTGGGGCGTGGGGGCGCGGTGGTCTCGGCGGGCGGGGCGGTCGGCGCGGTCGGGCCGGCGGTGGGCAGCTCGTCGGGGCCGGGCGCGAGGGCCAGGGCGCGGACGGCGGTCGTGTCGGCCACCTCGACGCCGCGGACCTCGGGGATGATGCCGCACGACACGCGGCCGCCGAACCGGCCGCCGCCGCGGATCAGGCGCAGGGCGTGATGGCCGTCCGTCAGGGTTCGCAGATCCACGTTGTTCAGCGTCGTAACGGACTTGCCCGCGGCGACGTCCGTCAGCGGGTACAGCGCCGGCGCGTCCTCCATCGAGCACGTCGTGGCCTGGATCTGGGCCGTGAAGCTGCCGCCGGCGTTGTCGCCCGCGGTGATCGTGATGTTCACGCGCAGGTCCGTGCCCTCGGGCGTCAGGCGTACGTCGCTCTTGACCATCGAGTTCCGCTCGTCCTCCGTGCTGAAGTCCAGCGGTTTGGGCGGGTATTCCCGCGAGGTGTCGCGCCGCTCGTAGACCAGGACGGCGATCGGCTGGTCGGCGTCGATCGTGGCGCGGCCCGTGCCATATGGCAGGTCGCCTTCACCGGATACGTTCAGCGACGCCGAGGCGCCCGGTCCGAGCGGGATCGAGCGGTCGATGCGCCCTTGGTTGGTGCTGTCGAAGATCTGGACGCGGGCGGTGGCCGCCGCGGCGCTGGGGTTGTGCAGGACGATCTCGCTCGAGACGTAGTCCGTCGCGCGCCGCAGGACGGGCACCATCCAGCGCGTGCTGAGGTCACGCGGGCCGTAGCCGTTGTAGCCGGCGAGCGTGTCGACCTTGCCGCCGACGCGCTCGTCCTCGAGCGCGGCCGCCAGCACGGGCGCGGAGGCCGTGATCATGGCGCTGCCGTCGAACGACGCCACCATGTCGGTCGTGCCGACGCTGCGCCCGCCGCCCGCCAGGTCGAGGTACGCCGCGCCGCCGCCGGCGATCGTCAGCTTGCGCTCGGACAGCGCGCCGCTCGGGCCGCCGCTCGCGTCGCGGAAGCGGATGGTGGCCTGCAGCGCTTTGTCCGTGGCGTTGGCGAGCGCGATGAGCGTGCCGCCGCTGGCGCCGGACCGGACGCGGGGCAGGATCTGCACGGTCGCGGCCGCTTCGATCGGGCGGCCGACGATGCCGGCCGTGGCGGACGCGCCATGCTCATCGACGTAGCCCAGCAGCGCCAGCGCCCGCGAGCTGCTGACGCGCAGCGCCCCCAGGAAGCCGCCGGCGGCGTTCGGGGCCAGCGACCCCGGGCCGAACAGGTTCGCCTCGACGGACGTGTCCCACTCGGACACCTGATGGTCCTCCAGGGGCTCGGGGAACGAGACCAGCGGGGCGCCGGTGATCGGGTCGGCGATGCTCACGTCGGCCATGTTGCCGCTGCCCGGCGAGGCGTTCTGCAGCACGAGGACGCTGGACTCGGTGCCGAGGTTCACGGCGATGAGCGGCAGGAGCAGCGTCCGCGCGGCCGGCGCCGCCTCGAACGCCGCGCCGGCGCCGCTGGACCAGCGCGTGCGGGCCAGGGCGGCGACGGTGCCGGTCGTGGTCAGCTCGGCGGCGAACGAGCTCGCGCCGGCCTGGTTCATCAGGACCGTCATGTCCATGGCGGCCGCCCGGCCCGCGCCGACGGTGGCGCCTTGCAGGCCGGCCGACGCGCCGTCGAACTTGGAGTAGATCCGCAGCGAGGCCGAGGCGTCCGCGTCCGTGCCGTTGGCGATCTCGATCGTCGTCTTGCCGTAGCCCTCCTGGCCCAGGAGGCCGCGGATGGCGGCGGGATGAACGCCGCCGGACGGCCGTGGGTGATCGCTCAGCAAGCCGTAGCGGATCGCGTTCGTACCGGCGTCCGGGAAGTACGAGGTCGTTCCGGTCTGGGCGTTGGCCGCTGGAGCGCCGGCCAGGGAGGCGGCGACGGCCAGCGTGAGCACGCCCGCGAGCACGGGACGCGCGAGGCGCGCGGCGGCTTGGCGTGGATGCGGCCGGGCGGGGAGCGGATGCGGCATGGTTCCTCCGGAGCAGGGCGCGGACGGGCGATGGGCGGCA
>JBDTSC010000491.1:0-2739 GCA_039931375.1 Ardenticatenales bacterium | reverse complement strand
TTCGCCGATACCTCGCCGGCAGCACAGCGGATCTCCGTTTGGTGCGATCGCCCTGAAGTCTGAGGCGGGGCGATCGCCGGCTCCGCTTGATACGTTCGCCCTGGGGACGCATCCGCGTCGAATGCGCATCCATATAGAATAGGACGATGCCTTCCCCTACGCCGATCGGCCTCTTCACGACCTTCACCGGCCCGAGCTCGCGCGACGGCATCCTGGCGATCCTCGACGCCGTGCGCGCCGGTCGGGCGGGCGATGTCGCGGTCGCGTTCGTGGCGGTGAACCGCGCGGCAGGCGAGAGCGCGGACACGGACGCGTCTGTGTCCGCGCTGGCGGCGCGCTTTCCCGGCGTCCCGATCGTCCGCACCTCCGCCGTCCGCCACGCCCCGGCCGCGCGCAAGGCCGCCCGCACCGCCGAGGCGGCGGGCGATGCGGCGCCGCTCATGGCGTGGCGGGACGACTACTACGCCGCCCATCGCGCGCTGCTCCCGCCCACGGCGATCGACTTCCTGCTGGGCGACATGTGGATCTGGGGCCCGCGCGAGTGCGCCGAGCGGCGCGGCGTGAACCTGCACCCGGCGCTGCCGTGGGGGCCGCTGGGCAAGATGTGGTTCGACGTGATCTGGGACCTGATCGCGGCGGGGCCGGGCACGGCCGACGCGCCCGCCGAGTCCGGCGCGATGCTCCACCGCGTGACGGTCGCGGTGGACGAGGGGCCGGTGGTCAGCTACTGCCGGTACGGGATCGCGACGCGGGAGCTGGCGCCCTTGTGGGCCGTGTTGCCTGGGGGCGGTGTCGGCGCAAGGGGCGGTATCGGCGCGGGTGGCGAGGAAGGCAGAGCGCGGGCCGACGACGTCGATCGCGCCGTTCGCGTCGAGCGCGCGGCCTATATCGCCGCCGAGCGGGCCAGAAAGCGCGAGACGGCGGACGCGTTGTTCCGGGCCATCCGGCGGCGCGGGGTGGTGCGCGAGGTGCCGCTGATGCTCGAGACGATGCGGGCGATCGGGGAGGGGCGGGTGCGGTTGGAGGGCGATGGGGTGGTGGATGAGGCGGGGGTGGTGGTGGCGGCGGGGGTTGACTTGACGGGGGCGGTGGATGAGGCGGTGGGTGGTGGGTGAGGCCGATCCGCTCGGAAGGGCGACTGTGGATCGTCAGGGCCGAGCGGGTGCTCGGCGGTGCCAGGGGGGCGGGTGCGAGTTCAGTGGGCGTGTCGTACCAGGGGGGTGTTAGCGTCTGGGTTTCGGGTTCAGCGTCGGGTCAGTGCCCGTATCACCCCTCCCACCGTCGCCGCAAGAACCGCCAAACGCACCACCCCGCGATCCCCGTCGTCACGGCGACGATCGCGAGCATCCCCCACAGCAACAGCGGGCTGATCCCCGGGATCAGGCACGCCGTCGCCGGGTCGCCCGGGTCGTAGAACACGTCGCGCTTCGATCCCACCGGGAAGGCCGCCTGCGTGCGGGCCAGCACATCGGCCTCCGGGCCGCGCTCCTGGATCGGCGGGAACTGCACCCGCTCCGCCTCGTACGTTCGGCCCGCGACGGCGTAGCGGTAGCGCACCCACGCGGCGTGGGTGTGGCCGGTCTTCGGGCCTTGGTAGTGCGTCAGGTCGACCTCGAGGATCTGCCCGTCCGTCCGCGGCCAGGTCGCACTGCGGTAGCCGTGCCAGACGTCGCCGCCGTAGAAGCCGAGGACGGCGACGGGAGCGGCGATGAAGCTGAGGGCGAGGACGAGCCAGCCCCAGGGGGACATCTGGGAGGGTGGCGGGATCGCAGGGTCATTCATCGATTCGTGGCCTCCGCTCGAACGCTGCCGCACGTCACCCCGATCGCGACGCGCCGCCGATCGGCTCGACCGCCGGATCGACACCCAGCCCCGCGTAGTAGCCCGCGATCCGCGCCAGCGCCCCGGCGCGCGTGTACACGTCGGGCAGACGCGACTCGATCACGCCGGCGATGACCTCCGCCACCTCCTCGGCGCTCTGCGAGTCCGGCAGCTGCCGCGAGTCGGGGCCGCCGTGGAGCGCGTTCACGCCGAACTCGGTGCGGACGACGCCGGGGGAGACGAGCGTGTACTGGATGTCCGGATGCGTCTGCTGCACCTCGGCGCGGAACGTCGCGGTGAGCGCGTTGAGGAAGTGCTTGGCGCCGCAGTACGCGGACCGGAACGTCGCGAACGGGATGCGGCCGAGCATCGACGAGACGTTGATGATGTGCCCGGTGCTTTGCGCCTTGAAGTGGGGCAGCACCTCCTGCATGCCGTACAGCGCCGACTTCACGTTCACGCGCATCACGTCGTCGATGTCGTCGTCCGTCAGCTCCGACGGCAGGCGCGTGATGCCCTGGCCGACGTTGTTGACCCAGACGTCGATGTGCCCGAAGCGCTCGATCGCGGCATCGACGATACGCCGCACCTCGTCGCGCCGCGTGACGTCCGCCGCGATGGCATGCGCCCGCTCGCCGCACGTCGCCGCGACCGTCGCCAGCGCGTCCGCGCGGCGCGCGACCAGCACGACGGACAGGCCGCGATCGGCCAGCAGCTTGGCGGCGGCGGCGCCGATGCCGGCGCTCGCGCCGGTGATGACCACGACCTTGTCGCTCGTGTCGTTCATATCGTTCCTATCCTTCATGCGGAAACCGGGTCGCGTGTTGCGGAGATGCCATCATAGCGCCGCCCCAGCAGCACCCACTCCACCACGAGCACGTTCGGCACCCACGCCAGCCAGGCGATGGCCGGATACGC
>JBDTSC010000490.1:0-2760 GCA_039931375.1 Ardenticatenales bacterium | reverse complement strand
TCTGCCCGACAGCTTGATAGCCGGCTTCAGCCGGCGCAGTTATTGTAGCCCGGCAATCATCGCCGGGTGTTCGGCGGGCAACGACCGTGCTTGTTTGTGGACGCGCCCTGACCACCCCATACGATGTCGCGGTACACCTCCGCACGCCCGAGGAAATGGCCGCGTACCTCGATGCATGGCTCGACAAAGCTCCTGATGATGCGTCCGGCATTACGAAGGCCCTGGGCGACATCGCGCGTGCCAAGGGCATGAGCCAGGTCGCCAAAGACACAGGACTCAGCCGCGAGAGCCTCTATAGGGCACTGAGCGGCGACGGGAACCCCAGCTTTGCCACGGTCTTGAAAGTGGCGCAGGCGCTTGGGATTAAGCTTCACGCGGAGGCGGCGTATCCCACGTGACGCGAGCAACGATGGCCGATACAACTACCCGGCGGCGCCACCGGCGTAGGAGCGAACGCTGGCGTTCCTGAGCCGTTCGGCCACCCCACCCAGCCTCTCAGACAGGCTTTCAGATCAAGCTGCCTCGGCTTCCGAACTCAGTTCCCCGCCACCGACTCGTAGACCCCCACCACCGCCGCCGCCCCCCCCGCCCAGTCGAACCCCGCCGCCCGCGCCGGCCCCGCCGCCGCCAGCCGCGCCCGCAGCGCGCCGTCCCCCACGAGGATGCGCAGCGCCGCCGCCCACGCCGCGACGTCGCCGGCCGGCACGTGGAGCGCGGCATCGCCCGTCACCTCCGGCAGGCAGCTGGCGTCGCTGACCGCCGTCGGAACGCCGCACGCCATCGCCTCGAGCGGCGGCAGGCCGAAGCCCTCGTAGCGGCTCGGGAACGCGAACGCGTCCGCGCCGCGGTACAGCGCGGGCAGATCCGCGTCGGCGACGAAGCCGATCAGGCGGACGTCCGCGCCGCGGGCGACGGCCTCGCGCAGGGCAGCAAGCGTCGCCTCGGTGCGCCAGCCGAGGCCGCCGGCCAGCACGAGGGCGTAGTCGCGCAGCAGGGCGACGTCGCCCGCGCCGCCCACGTCACCTGCCGACGTGGCCGCGACGAAGGCGTCGATCAGCGTTACCCAGTCCTTGCGCGGCTCGATCGTCCCGACGCCCAGGATGTACGGCCGGTCGACGCCGAGGCGGGCGCGGATCGCGCCGTCGTCGGCCGCCGCCACAGGCCGATACGCCGCGTCGACGCCCGCGTACGCGACGCTGACCCGTTCGGGCGGCACGCCCAGGAGGGCGATCACGTCGTCGCGCGTCCACGCGGAGTCGGCCAGGACGTGGGCGGCGCGGCGGACAGAGCGCGGGACGGCGCGGCGCAGGAAGGATGCGAGGGACGGCTCGGCCAGCTCGGGGTGGCGCAGGAAGCTCAGGTCGTGGACGGTCACGACGGTCGGCGCGCCCGGATGGGGCGGGGCGAGGTAGTCGGTGGCGTGGAAGACGTCGATGCGGTCGGCGGCGGCCGTCGGCGCACCGGTCGGCGCACCGGTCGGCGCACCGGTCCCGCCAACGGCCCCACGGCGCAGCCACGGCCCGATCGGCAAGGGCAGGCCCAGGCGGTGCCAGGCGAACGTGAGCACGCGCGAAGTGAGCGGCATCGAGCGCACCGCCTCGACGGGCGCGCCGACCATCGCGGCGGCGGCGGCCCGACCGGCGGGGTCGAGGCGATCGGCGACGAACCATGTGACGTCGATGTCCTCGCGCGCCGCCAGCGCTCGCCCGAGCTCGCGCGCGTAGCGGCCGATGCCGGCGCGCTGGCGGACGGCGGGGGTGAGGTCGTAGGCGACGCGGAGGGGGGGCATGGCATCGTTGGAGGGCGGGCGGGCACCGGGGACCTGCCGCAGGGGAAGCGAGTCAAGCGTCAATTGTAGGCACGGTTGCAGGCAAATTTGCAGGCAAGTGCGCGGTCGGACGATCGCCCGACCATCACGCCAACGTCCGCGTCTTGCGGCTGAACACGAACACGATCATGCCCCCCACGAGCAGGCTGAGGTAGCTGATCGACCGGTACAGCACCGTCAGCGCGATCGCGGGGCCGGCGGCGTAGCCCTTGAGCTGGATCGCGCCCTTGAGGATGCCCTCGAACCCGAGCGCGCCCGGCGTGGCTGGGATGGCGGTGAGGAAGGCTTGCAGCAGGCTGAAGAAGATCACGAGCGGCACCGGCAGGCCGACGCCGAGCGCCTTGCTCACGCACCAGAACGCGGCGCCCTCGCACAGCCAGGCGCCGGCGCTGAGCGCCAGCAGCGGGCCGAAGCGGCCGAACGACAGCACCAGACCGCGGGCGAACGTGGCGTAGGCGGCGTTCAGGCGCTCGAAGCGGGCCGGGATCAGCCGCTCCACGTGGACCCCAAAGCGCGCGAACGCGACCAGCCCGCCGACGAGCACGAGCACCCCGACGCCGCCGATCGTGAACAGCTCCGCCAGCACGCAGCCCAGGTCGCTCACGTCCATGCCACGGCCGAAGCACGCCGCCACGTTGCCGTGCGTGCTCTTGGCCACGACGTCGCCGTACGTGAGCAGGCCCGCCGTGACCATCAGGACCACCAGGACGATGAGGTCGAGCGCGCGCTCGGCGACGATCGTGCCCATGCCGCGCGACCAGCCGCCGCCCGCCGCGTCGACGGCCGGCGCGCCCGCGTCCGATGCGCTGGCGTGGGCCGCGGCGGAGTTGCCGCCGATGCCGTTGCCGTCGCCGTCGCCGTCGCCGTTGCCGTCGACGCCGATGCCGACGCCGCCGTCCGCGTCCCGTTCGCGCACCGCGCGGCCGTAGAGC
>JBDTSC010000489.1:0-2783 GCA_039931375.1 Ardenticatenales bacterium | reverse complement strand
GAGTGGCGCCTGACGCTCCTGGCCGTCGTCGTCGTGCCGCTGTTCATCCTGCCGGCCAAGCGCGTCGGCCTCGTGCTGCGCGAGATCCGCCGCGAGGGCAGCGAGCTGAACGCGGCGATGGCCAGCCAGCTGCAGGAGACGGTCAACGTCAGCGGCGCGCTGCTGGTGCGCGTCTTTGGCCGCCAGGCGGACAGCGTCGAGCGGTACGCGGCACGCGCCGCGGCGGTGCGGGAAATCGGCATCCGGCGGGCGGTCGTGAGCCGCTGGTTCTTCTTCGGCCTCGGGATGGCGACGGCCGTCGGCACGGCGCTCATGTACTGGTACGGCGGCCACCTCGTGCTGAGCGGGGCGATCACGCCGGGATTGATCGTCGCGTTCGCGGCCTACCTCACCCGCCTGTTCGGCCCGATCTCGAGCCTCTCGAACATCCAGGTCGAGTTCGTCGGCTCCCTGGTCAGCTTCGAGCGCCTCTTCGAGTACCTCGACCTCGAGCCTGAGATCGCCGAACGCCCCGACGCCATCGATCTGGCGACCGTGAACGGCGATGTACGCCTCGAGGGCGTTCGCTTCCGGTACGGCGTCGGCGAACCGCCCGTGTGGGCGCTGCGCGACATCGACTTCGCGATGCGGCACGGCCAGATGGTCGCGCTCGTCGGCCCGAGCGGCGCGGGCAAGACGACGATCAGCTACCTCGTCGCCCGCCTGTACGACCCGACGGAGGGCCGGATCACGCTCGACGGCATCGACCTGCGCGACCTCACGATCGCGACGATCGCCCGCCACGTCGGGGTCGTCACCCAGGAGACGTATCTCTTCCACGATACCGTTCGCGCCAACCTGCTGTTCGCCGCGCCGGGCGCCACGGACGCCCAGCTCGAGGCGGCGTGCCGCGCTGCGAACATCCACCAGCGGATCGTCGCGCTCGAGCGCGGCTACGACACGATCGTCGGTGAGCGGGGCTACCGCCTTTCGGGCGGAGAGAAGCAACGCCTTGCGCTGGCGCGGGTCATCCTGAAGAACCCGGCCGTGCTCGTGCTGGATGAGGCGACGAGCCACCTGGACACAGAGAACGAAGCGCTCGTCCAGGAAGCGCTGGCGCGGGTGATGACCGGCCGCACGAACCTCGTCATCGCCCACCGGCTCTCCACCGTACAAGCGGCCGATCTGATCCTCGTGGTCGAAGACGGCCGCATCGTGGAGCGCGGCACCCACGCCACCCTGTTGGACGCCGCCGGGCGCTACGCCGAGCTGTACCACACCCAGTTCCGCCCGGCCGCTGACGCAGTGCTCGACGCCGTGTCCGACACAGCCGCCGCCTTGGCGTGATACTTGCGCGCGTAGGCTGTCCTGCCTATCATCGCGGTTTGCCGTTGCGCGGCGCCACAGGTCGGCGCGTCCGGCGATAACGAACGTTCGATATGTGCACGAAGGGCGGCGACGATCCGCCCTTGGCCAGAGCGCCGCCGAAGCGGCCGAGGAGAACTCCAGTGGCGAACACCGCATCCGCCGAGAAGGCAGCCCGACAGGCCACGAAGCGCCACGCGCGCAATCGCTGGTATCGCACCCGTGCCCGCACCTTCATCAAGCGCGCCCGCCTGCACCTTGGGCAAGGGCAGCAGGCGGAGGCGCAGGCGGCGATTCGCCTGGCGTGTGAAGCGCTGGACCGCGCAGCGTCCAAGGGCGTGATCCACGCGAACAACGCCGCGCGGCGCAAGTCGCGCTTGATGATGGCGTTCACCAAGACGTTCAGCGCCAGCGTCTAGCCCGATCGGCCCTCACGGGCCGTCGCCATCCTTCACGGAACCGGCACCGCCCTTCGGGAGCGGTGCCGCTTTGCGTTCGGCGACGCTGCGGCCGAGGTGCACGCCACGTCGTCCCGTGCTCGTTCGCGGCGCCTTCGGCCGCACGACGACTCGCCGTCGAGGTCCTCTGCCACGTGCGAACGCTGACAGCTCTTGACACAGGACATATGTTCTAGTATATTTGTTCTACAGTACTCGACCGATCCGTCGGCCAGCCGCGGAGGATCCGCATGAACGTTCTGCCAGCCGCCATCGATCTGATCGTCCGCCCGCAAGGGGACGCGAACCCGCCCGTGCGCCGCGGCCGGACGCGTCCAGCGCGTCGTGGACTGTCTCGTCGTCCGGCGCAGCTGCCGCTCGCCCTTGCCCGCGGAGTCGGCTCGGCCGCGCGCACTGTCCCTTCCCCCGTCCCCGCGCCGGCCGTCGACGCGCTCGCGGTGGCCGGCGCGCTGTGGGCACATGTCACGCCCGGCGCCGCCGTCACGCGCCTCACGCCGCCCGCCGAGGGTTGGCCGGACGCCTTCGTGCGCCCGGAGGACGTCGTCCTCGTCGCGCTCGGCGGCGCCGTGAGCGAGGGCGCCCTTGCCGCCGTGCGGCTGCGCGTCTCCGACGCCGTGCTCGTGCGCCGCGTCCACGGGCTGGGCGACCACCACGTTCGCCTTCAGCCCGAGGATCGCACCGTCCCGCCGCTCGTGCTGCCCGCCGCGGACATCGACATCATGGGGCCCGTGGTCACGATCGCCCGCGGCGTCTCGGCGGCAGTGCCAAGCCAGCGCCGCACGGCGTAGCCGACCATTCGCCCCGCCGGAGGCGCGCACGTCGGCCTTCCACCGCCACGGCACAGTTCGCGTTCGATAGGCAACCCTGGGCGTCGACCCGCACCGAGTCGCGAAGACGCACTAGTACCGCTGGCAGGACGATCGCATCGAACAGCGCCCAAGAAGGGTGCAAAGGTGGGAGGGCGTGCAGAGCCGCAGGGCC
>JBDTSC010000488.1:0-2788 GCA_039931375.1 Ardenticatenales bacterium | reverse complement strand
AACGGCGGGCTCTGCGCCTCCTGGGGCTCGAACGGCGGGCAGGTGCTGCGGATCCGCCACGTATAGGCGCCCTCCGCCAGATCGGGCGGCATGCCCGGCGACGCGGCAGTCACCGAATGGCACGTCGCGTGCGTGTTCGGGATGTCGGTCGTGTACACGATCCCGGTCGGGCCGCTCAGGTCGATGCGGTAGCTGCACAGCGTCGGCGCGAACTGCCGCCAGCGCACCACCCATGCGTCGACGCCCTCGGGCGGCGGCAGCACGGCGCCGGGCACGGGCTCGATGACATCCGGCGGCCGCGGCTGCGGGCGATCGCTCGTCGGCGTCGCCGTCGCGGTCGGCGGGCGGGTGCCGGTCGGCGTGGCGGTCCACGTGGGCACGTCGGAGGGGGTGGGCGATGGGAACGGATGCGGCGTGCCGGCGCCGACGTACGCCAGGCGCAGCTCTGGCGCGCCCGCCGCGCTCTCGCGGCTGCTGAAGGTACGGCCGCGGCCGCCCTCGCAGCCGCCGGCGGGCACCTCGATTTGCAGTCCCAGGTTCCGCTGCGCGCGCAACGCCTCCTCCACGGCCCACGCCACGTCGAACCGCTGCTCGCCCGGCGCGGCCGGCACGTAGACCGCCAGCCCGTTGCGGGCGATGTCGGGCCGGTTCGCCCACGTGGCCGTCCGCTCGTCGAACGGCTCGCTGATCGACCCGAGCCCGGCCAACACGCTGGCCGCCCCGAGCCCGCCCAGTCGCGTCAACGTCAGCGTGGCCGTGACGACGAGGCCGCCCGGGTCGACGTCGACGAGCCCGAACCGGAGCAGCACGCCCTCCGCGTTGTCGTCCGGCGCCAGCTGCCGCCCAAGGCTGAGCGTCGGCTCCAGGCCGAGCGGGGTCGTGGCGCGGTTGCGCGCGAGCGTCGTGTCGGCGATGGGGGTCATGCGGACGTCGATGACGCCGGGTTGGGCGGCGGCGTGCGCGGTGTCGACATCTGCGGCCGCGCGGACGCCGTCGACCGCTCCGCCAACAGCGACCCGCCCCGCCGTGCCGTAGGCGCCGGACACGACGAACGCCGCGACCACAGGGATGAGGAAGGCGGCGGCGGCGAGGAGCCGGCGGCGGGCGGGCGGGCGGCGCCGGATCGGGGGCGCGAGCGGCGCCGCGGCTCGCGAGTTGGTGAGCGGTGCGAGCGGCGGCATCGGCATGGCCTTGCGCTCCTATCGGCGGCGGGGGTCGGGCGGCGTGGTCCCTGCGATCGGGATGTGAGAGGCCGTGCGCGGCATGGTATCGCGAATGCGCGCGGCGCGGTACCGCGCACCGCACATGAGGCCAAGGCGTCGCGGATGACGTTGACACCGCATTGAGACCCGGCTGTCGTTTCCGTATAGTAAAGGTGTTCCGCAACCGCCGCGGTCCAAGGAGCGATCCGCATGATTCCCCTGCGCCCGCCCGTCCGCCGCCCCGTCCGCGCCCCGTTCGCCTCGGCCGTCGCCGATGCCCTCGCCGCGCCCGGCGACCTCGACGCCGCGACGCGCCGCGCCTTTATGGAGCGCGCGATCGACGTCGGCCTCGGGGTCGAGTCCGCCCAGCACGTGCCCGCGTCGATGGTCGGCCTGGCCGACTCGATCGCGCGGCACGCCTATAAGGTGGTCGACGAGGACGTCACGTCGCTCCTGCGCACCGGGCACACACAGGACGCCGTGTTCGAGGCGCTCGTGAGCACGGCGATGGGCGCCGGCCTGGCGCGCTTGGCGTGCGGGCTCGCGGCGCTCGAAGGCGCGATGGCGCCGGAGGACATGAGGCATGCCGAGGCGCCTGGCGGCGGGCATGAAGGCGGCGGCGAATGACGACCTCGACGAGAACGGCCACGGACGAACTGGGGACAGGGGCCGCGAGCGGCGTCCGTCGGATCAAGGTCGTCACGCCGCCGATGCGCCTGCCGACCGTCAGTCGATCGCGGACGCTCAAAGGCAGGCTCTTGTCGTTCGTCATCGCCAAGACCGGGAACGGCTACGTGCCCGACGTCGTCCGAACGCTGCTCCATCGCCCGAACCTTTTCGGCAAGGCGATGGGCGAGGCGTTCCAGGATGCGATGCGCCGGCCGTCGGACTGGCAGGTGTGGGAGATCGAGCTGTTCGCATCGTTCGTGTCGCTCGAGAACCAGTGCGTCTTCTGAACGAACGACCACGGCGCAGTTGCGTCGCTCGCGCTCGGCGACACCGCCGTCGTCCAGGCCGTCCTGGACGACTATCGCACCGCCCCGATCTCCGAACCCCTCCGTGCCACCCTCGGCTTCCTGAAGAAGCTGGCCGCCACCCCCGCCGCCGTCACCGCCGACGATGCGCGCGCGGCGCTCGCGGCCGGGGTGAGCCCCGCAGCGCTCGAGGACGCGATCTACGTCTGCACGATGTTCTCGATCATCGTCCGCATGGCGGACACGCTCGAGTTCTACCTACCCGACGAGGCGGGGTACTTGAGCGATGCGGGGTCGTTGTTGAAGCGGGGGTACAAGATGTAGCGGCACGTCGGTGGGGGCGTCCCGAGCGCACGTATGGAATGGGCGGAACGCGTGCCACCACTGATCACCGCTGATACGCAGGGCGGACATTGGGGAGCCCGCGATCGCCCTGCGCCGGTGCCCAGGGCGATCGCACCAAACGGCGATCCGCTGTGCTGCCGGCGAGGTATCGGCGAAGAGTTTGGGTGCGAGGGCGTGGAGTCGGGTGGTGTGATCGTGGGGCGCAGGTTGGGAGGGGCGGGGCGTGCAGAGCCGCAGGGCCTCGGCGGGGGTGGCGGGGCGCCTGAG
>JBDTSC010000487.1:0-2792 GCA_039931375.1 Ardenticatenales bacterium | reverse complement strand
AATTCGGGGCGCAGACGCAGCTCGAGAAGATCGAGATGATCGACCTGGCGGACATCGTGGTCGTGAACAAGTACGACAAGCCGGGCGGCGAGGACGCGCTGCGCGACGTGCGCAAAGCGTACCAGCGCAGCCACAACCGCTGGCACGACGATCCCGAGACGATGCCGGTCTACGCCACGGTCAGCAGCCACTTCGGCGATCCCGGCTGCAACACGGCGTACACGGCGATCCTGACGGCGCTGGCCGCGAAGGCGCCGTCGGCGCACGTCGACGTGGCCAGCGGGCGGTTCGCGGCGCACCGCGCCCTGGGCTTGCCGAACCTGGACTACATCATCCCGCCGCGGCGCGTGAACTACCTTTTGGAGATCAGCGACACCGTCAAGCGGTACAAGGCGCGGGCACGCGAGGAGTGCGTGCTGGCGGACGACCTGTGGGCGCTGCGGATGGCCGTGCGCCACTTCGTCGGCGGCCCCGATCCGGCGACGGACCCGGCGGCGCTCGAGCCGTTCGGCGCGGCGGCGGTGGACGCGGCGCCCGCGCACATCGGCCCGTTGATGGCGGAGTTCGACGTGTTGTTGGCCAAGCTGTCGCCCGCATCGCGCCAGCTGCTGGCCGAATGGCCGGCGACGCGGGCGCGCTACCGGGCGCCGGTGAACCGGTACACGGTGCGCGGCCGGGAGATCGAGGTCGAGAACACAGTCGAGAGCCTGAGCCACAGCCGCATCCCCAAGGTGGCGCTGCCGGCGTTCGTGGACTGGGGCAACGTGCTGGCGTGGCGGCTGCTGGACAACCTGCCGGGGATGTTCCCGTACGTGGCCGGCGTCTTCCCGTACAAGCGCACGGGCGAGGACCCGACGCGGATGTTCGCCGGCGAGGGCGGGCCGTGGCGGACGAACAAGCGGTTCCACTACCTGTCGCGCCACGCGGCGGCCAAGCGCCTGTCCACGGCTTTCGACAGCGTGACGCTGTACGGCGAGGACCCCGATCCGCGGCCGGACATCTGGGGCAAGGTGGGCAACTCGGGCGTCTCGATCGCGACGGTCGAGGACATCGAGGCGCTGTACGCGGGCTTCGATCTGTGCGACCCGCGCACGTCCGTGAGCATGACGATCAACGGGCCGGCGCCGACGATCCTGGCGTTCTTTTTCAACGCCGCGGTGCGCCAGCAGCTGCGCAAGACGCTGAAGGCGCAGGGCAAGATCGACGTGTCCGACGACGACTGCCTGCAGCCGATGGGCGGCGGCTACCGCTTCCGCGATCTGCGGGCGATGGTGACGGACGCGGAGTACGCGGCGCTCGTCGACGCGACGGTGGCGCAGGTCCGGGGCACGGTGCAGGCGGACATCTTGAAGGAGGACCAGGGCCAGAACACGTGCATCTTCTCCACGGAGTTCAGCCTGAAGGTCATGGGCGATGTCCAGCAATGGTTCATCGACCACGACGTGCGGAACTTCTACTCCGTGTCGATCAGCGGCTACCACATCGCCGAGGCGGGCGCGAACCCGATCAGCCAGCTGGCCTTCACGCTGTCCAACGGTTTCACGTTCGTGGAGTACTACCTTTCGCGCGGGATGAAGATCGACGATTTCGCACCGAACCTGTCGTTCTTCTTCTCGAACGGCATGGACCCGGAGTACGCCGTGATCGGCCGCGTGGCGCGCCGGATCTGGGCGACGGCGATGCGCGATCTGTATGGCGCGAACGAGCGCAGCCAGATGCTCAAGTACCACGTCCAGACATCCGGCCGCAGCCTGCACGCGCAGGAGATCCAGTTCAACGACATCCGCACGACGCTCCAAGCGCTGTTGGCCGTCTACGACAACTGCAACAGCCTCCACACGAACGCCTATGACGAGGCGATCACGACCCCGACCGAGGAGAGCGTCCGCCGCGCGCTGGCGATCCAGCTGATCATCAACCACGAGTTCGGCGTGGCCAAGAACGAGAACCCGAACCAGGGTTCGTTCATCATCGACCAGCTGACCGAGCTCGTCGAGGAAGCCGTGCTGGCCGAATTCGAGCGGATCAGCGCCAGAGGCGGCGTCCTGGGCGCGATGGAGCGCGGCTACCAACGCTCGAAGATCCAGGAGGAGAGCCTCTACTACGAGGGCCTCAAGCACTCGGGCGAGCTGCCGATCATCGGCGTGAACACGTTCCTGCCGGTAGTCGACAGGGAGGCCAGTGGCGGGGCCAATGGCGACGCTCCGCCCGCCGTGACGACGATCGAGCTGATGCGCTCGACGGACGAGGAGAAGGCGGACCAGCTGAACCGCCTGCGCGACTACCACGCCCGCCACGCCAACGACCGCGACGCGGCCGTCGAGCGGCTTAAAGCGGCGGCGCTGCGGCAGGACAACGTGTTCGGGGAGCTGATGCGGGCGGTGGAGACGCTGTCGTTGGGGCAGGTGAGCCGGGCGTTGTATGAGGTGGGGGGGCAGTATCGGCGGAATATGTGATGGCGTACTTGACCTGGGTCTTGCCGGCGAGTGATCGATCTACGATGGTTAGGCGATGATGTTGAACAATTACGCGCGCCGCCTCCGACGCCGGTTCATGGGGCGCTTGACCCTACCGCTCGCGACCGGTGCTCTCCTGGCCGCCATCCTCGTCGTCGCCATGCTCCTGGTTGGCCGACGCGTCGCCACGGGCGCCACGGGCGCCACGGGCGGCGCGGGTCGATGGGTCGCCCGGTGGACCGAAGCATCATACCCAGCCAGCATCAACATGCAGACAGGCTCAGGCCACACGTACATCGACTGGAGCCGACCCGACGCGCCCTACTCGCGCCCCAT
>JBDTSC010000486.1:0-2796 GCA_039931375.1 Ardenticatenales bacterium | reverse complement strand
CGCTCTGGCGGGGTCGAGATGCGCGGGGCGAGCGGATGTCCCATGTGAAACTCCTGGCTCCGCCGACGCCGCGGCGTGCCGACGATGGCGCGTTCGGTCGTGCCCCCCTTGATACGTAACACCGCGCAGGGATGCTCGGTTTGATCGATGCGCGCCGTGGTCTTGGCGCCGGATGCGATCGGTACTGCCGATCAGCGCTGTGTATGCTGTATAACGCTGTATGCTGGGCAACGCTGTATGCTGGGCAACGCCAACCCCGCTGCATGCACGGCCTGCCGCGGGACCTGCCTACCTCATGCGAAGTCCGACCAGCGCGGCGACGCCGCGAAGGCCGCGTGGATCAACCCGACATGGGAGTACGCTTGCGGGAAGTTGCCCCACATCCGACCCGACACCGGGTCGAGGTCCTCGGCCAACAGGCCCAGCGGGCTGAGCGCGGCGCACGCTTGGTCCATGAGCATCCTCGCTTCATCCGTCCTGCCGATCGCGGCCAGCGCCTCGATCAGCCAGAACGTGCAGATCACGAACGCCACCTTCGGCACGCCGAAGCCGTCGTTCGTAGCATCAGTAGTTCCCGACAGCGAGGCGTCCACTCTGTAAAAGGGGAGAGTGGAGACCGAGAACGGCGGCGGAGACCAGTGGCCACCGAACACACAGGGTAGCGTGAAGCCGGTGCTGTGACCAGGGCGTTGCCTGTGAACAGACCACTGCCTTGGGTGATTCGAGGCCGGGTGGCACAATGGACGGCGAACGTGTCGGCCCGAACGGGCACCCCGCGCAGCCCGGTGTCACGGCGGACGCGCCACGACGTTCGACGCGGCGCGCCGCGCACAACCGGGAGTGGGCGATGACCCGCCGATTCGCTCTGTCCCTTGCCGCCGGCGTCCTCGCGTTGACCGCGTCGATCCGTCCGCCCGCCGCCGTGCGCGCTGACGCCGTCGTCGGCAGCGGTACCGCGGCCAGCTGCACCGAGTCGGCCCTGGATGCGGCGCTGTTGGCGGGCGGCCGGGTGCGCTTCGATTGCGGCGCGGCGCCCAAGGTGATCGTGATCACGGCGATCAAGAACATCGCGCGGGACACGGTCTTGGAGGGGGACGATCTGATCGTCCTCAGCGGCGAGGACAAGGTGGGGCTCGTTCGGGTGGCGGCGGGCGTGGCGTTCGGTCTGAACCATATGACGCTCACGGCGGGCCATGGCGGTTCGGACGGCGGCGGAGCGCTGTTCAATGCCGGCGGGACCGTCGTGCTGGACCACAGCACGCTGCAAGACTCGACGGCGGATGGTGTCGCCGGCGCGCTGGTCAGCCGCGGCGGCAGCGTGGTCCTTTCGGACAGCGAGGTGCGCGGCAACAAGGGACCCGCGGCCGGGGCGATCTTCAGCACGGGCACGCTCGACGTGCTTCGGAGCACGATGCACGACAACATCGCGGTCGCATCGGGCGGGGCGATGCAGGTCTACGGCGCGGTCACGATCCGTGACAGCACGTTCGAGCGAAACCGCGCCGATGAGGGCGACGGCGGCGCGCTGTACGTGGCCAAGACCGGGCGGGTGGCGATGTTCGGTACGCGGCTGTCGGACAACGGAACGGTGGCGGAGAACCGCTATGGCGGCGGCATCGCCAGCAGCGGCGCCGTCACGATCACCGACTCGACCCTCATCCACAACTACGCCTACCAGGGCGGCGGCATCCGGAATGATCATGGCAGCCTAGCCCTGATGGGCGTGACGCTGGCCGCGAATGCCGCGTACGGCGGCGGCGGCATCTTGAACGATGGGGGTGCTGTGACGCTGATCGACAGCACGTTCGAGGAAGACCGGGCGCTGCTCGCCGGGGGAGGCATGGCGAACAACGGTGGGACGGCCTCGCTGGACCGCGTCACGATCAGTCATTGCCTGGTGGGCGACGAGACCCACCTCACCAGCGGCGGCGGCGGACTGTACGTGGGATCGGGTGCGGTCGACCTGACGAACGTCACCCTGAGCGGCAACTCGGCCGGCTACGGCGGCGCACTGTTCAGCCAGGACGGTTCGACCACGCTCGGCAACGCCACGCTCATCGACAACGCGTCCACCGTCGCCGGCGACGCCGTGTATCGGAACGGCGGCCTGGTGGTGCTGCGCGGTTCGATCCTTGCCGGCCGCCTTCCCATGGCCGTCCGCACCGACATCGGCACCGTCCGTCAACAAGCCCTCTGCGGCGGCGCGATCACGTCGCTCGGTTACAACCTCGCCGAGGACACGAGCTGCCAGCTGAACAAGACGGGCGACCATGACGCCGATCCCGCGCTGCTCGGGCCGCTCGCGGACAACGGCGGACCAACGCTGACCCATCTGCCCCGCCCGGACAGCCTCGCGATCGACACCGGCGCGCCGGTCGGCTGCCCGGCCACGGATCAGCGAGGCGTGCCGCGCCCGTATGGGGCGCGCTGCGACAAGGGCGCCGTCGAGTACGTGGCGCCGCCGACCGCGACCGCGACCGCGACCGCGACGGCGACGCTCCCGTCGACCGTGCCACCGAGCGCCACAGCGACGTCATCCTCGCCCGACGTGCCGTCGGCGACCCCGTCTCCCTCGGTGTCACCGACGGTGTCGGCAAGCGCGACGACCGAAACCGGCCCGACGGACGTGTCGCCGTCGCCGACGGCAACGGTCGGACCTCCGTCACCGACGGGTCCATCGCCCGTCGGGAGCGAAACGGCGACGCCGACCCGGTCCACATCGCCCACCGCAGCGTCCACTTCCCAGCCTTCGCCGAGCGCGATGTCGACGGCGACGGTGCCCACCGGCGAGACGGC
>JBDTSC010000485.1:0-2816 GCA_039931375.1 Ardenticatenales bacterium | reverse complement strand
CGGCGGTCCGTACGCCCTGAACGGCACGGTCGGCCAGCCGGACGCCGGCGCGATGTATGGCGGCGACTACGCCCTGGCCGGCGGCTTCTGGGGCGCCGCGTTCGGGGCGGCGCCTGGCCCGACCGCCACCGGCGTCGCCACACCACCGACTACGACCCCGACGACCTCACCACCGTCCACACCGACGACGGCAACGCCGACCACGTCGCCGGCCACACCCGCGACCCCGCTCCCATCGCCCACGTCGACGAGCGGGACGACGGCGCCCACGACGACCGCCCCCGCCGGTACTCCGTCACCGACCACGCCCACGCCGGGCGCGGATCGCACGCCCACGGCCGCACCGAACGCGACGCCGCCGCCCGTGTACCTGCCCGCTTCGCTGAACCGGTCGCCGCTCCGCGAGGTGCCATGATGGTCCGAATCGCCCGCGCCCTCCGCCCGGCCCAGAGGGTCCGCGTTGCCCGCGTCGTCCACCGCATCCGCGTCGCCCGAACGTCCCGCGCGGGCCGCATCGCCCTTCGCGCCGCCCTCGTCGCCGCCGTCCTCGCCGCGTCGCCCCCCAATGCACCCGCCCACGCCCAGTCCCGCGCCGTCGACGTCCGCACCGCCGACGACCTCGCCCGAGCGATCGCCGCCGCGGAGCCGGGCGACGTGATCACGCTCGCGCCCGGCACGTACGACCTGCCGCCCAAGCTCGCCGCCACCCGCCCCGGCGACCCGGCGCACCCCATCACGGTCCGCGCGGCCACGCTCGGCGACGCGCGGCTGCGGTTCGCGTCGACGGGCGGCACGGTCGTCGAGGGCTTCCACGTGCTGACGAATGATTGGCGGTTCGAGAACCTGGACATCGAGGGCGTCTGTCCCGACGACAGCTTGTGCGAGCACGCCTTCCACATCGTCGGCGACGCGGAGCGGACGGTGGTCGATGGCTGCCGGCTGCACGGGTTCAACGCGATGATCAAGGGCAACGGGGCGCCGGATGGGGACGGCGTCTTCCACTGGCCGGACGACGTGGTGATCCGCGGCACGGAGTTCTTCAGCCCGGCGGGTCGCAAGACGGACAACCCCGTCACGCCGATCGACGTCGTCGGCGGGCGGCGCTGGCGCGTCGTGGGCAACTTCATCCACGACCACTTCAAGGACGGCGGCGATCACATCAGCTACGCCGCGTTCCTCAAGGGCAACAGCCGCGACGGCGTCTTCGAACGCAACCTGGTGGTGTGCGAGCTGCTCCACAAGGGCGGGTTGCGCCTCGGATTGTCGTTCGGCGGCGGCGGCTCGAGCCCGCCGCGGATCTGCGAGGACGGCACGTGCACCCCCGAGCACCAGGGCGGCGTCATGCGCAACAACGTGATCGCCCACTGCCCGGCCGACGTCGGGATCTACCTGAACAAGGCCCAGGGCACCCGCATCGAGCACAACACGCTCTACGACACGGCGGGCATCGACGTCCGCTTTGCCGCCTCGGACGCCGACATCACCGGCAACCTGGTCATGGGCAAGGTCCGCCAGCGCGACGGCGGCATCGCCCGCATCCAGTCGACGCTCCAGCTCTCGGCCGCCGACTTCAAGGCCTGGTTCCGCGACCCCGACGCCCGCGACTTCTCCCTGCGCGACGGCGGCGCCGTCGTCGACCACGCCCTCCCGCTGCCCGGCCTGGTGGACGACTGGTGCGGCGATCCCCGCACGGACGATATGCCGGACATCGGCGCGTTCGAGTACGCGAACGGGCGGACGTGCGACACGACGGGGCGGCCGCCGATGGGTGGGATGCCGCGGCCTACGGCTGTGCGGCCTACGGCGGTAGTGGCGACTGCCGTTGCAACGGCGCAGCCGACGCTGACATTGACGACCGTGCCGCCGACGGCGTTGCCGACAGCGTTGCCGACGACCGCTCCGACTCCGACGGGCGGGCAACGGTGGTGGATCGCGCTGCCGTGGGCGGTGTCGGGGGTGCGGGGGGGTGATCGGGCGCCTCGCTTCCGGGTTCCGCACCCCAATATCTGACGCGTAATTACGTCATCTGACGCGTACTATGTCGTCAACATCCCTCAGCCCCCCGAACCCTCCGTCGCCACCCCCCGCGCCGGGTCCGTGATCCACTCCGACCACGACCCCGCGTACAACCGCGGCGCCGGCCGTCCCGCGATCACGGCGGCCAGCACGAGGTGCGCAGCGGTCACGCCCGAGCCGCAGTAGACGATCGAATCCGCCGGGTCCGTGCCGCCCAGCGCCGCGTCGAAGCGCACGCCGAGCGCGTCGGGCGGCAGGAAGCGGCCGTCCGCGCCGATGCCACCGCCGAACGGCAGCGACACGGCGCCGGGGATGTGCCCGGCCACCGGGTCGATCGTCTCGTTCTGCCCCGCATAGCGGTCCGCGGCGCGCGCGTCGATCACGCGCGCCGTTGTGCCGGCAGCCGCCTCGGCGGTCGCGTCAGCGTCGACGACCATCGCGGGGCGCGGGTAGGGCGTGAACGTGCGCGCGAGCCGATGCTCGACGCCGGCGCGCGTCGGCATGCCGGCCGCCTGCCACGCCTGCCAGCCGCCGTCCAGGACCGCCGCCGCGTCGTGGCCCAGCCATCGCAGCAGCCACCACAGCCGCGCCGCGAACGCGCCGCCCACGTCGTCATAGGCTACAACGTGAGTCCCCGCGTCGATCCCAAACGCCCCGAACGTCACGGCGGCCGCCGCGGGCGTCGGCAACGGGTGCCGCCCCGTGACGCCCGGCACGACGGGCGCGCTCAGGTCGCGGTCCATGTGGGCGAACACTGCCCCGGGGATGTGCGCCTCGGCGTACGCCGCCGGCCCCCAGTC
>JBDTSC010000484.1:0-2819 GCA_039931375.1 Ardenticatenales bacterium | reverse complement strand
ACGCGCTGCAGGTGGTGTTGTCGTTGTTGGGGACGTGATGTGCGATGGCGGGGCGTCGCGACAGGGGCGGGCGATGAAACGCGGTGTGTGTCCCAATCCCCCTACGCGAACGGGACGAGGGCCTCGGCTACCTTCAGGAGCGCGTCCTTGCTTATCGTGCTGGACTGGATCCGTAGGCGGGTCTCGCCGTTGTCCCAGATAATGACCGTCTTGCCGCTCACGTTCCAGAGCTTGCCCGCCGCGCCGCCGACCGTCACGTCCTCGGGCGTACCTTCCTCGGCCGGCAGCGGGTTCCCCTTACCGGCCCACTGGGTGAGCACGAACGTATTCGTGTAGTCCAGCGTAACGATCATGCGCGCCATCGGCAGCGCCGGGTCCGTCTCGCCGTCGCGCGGCGTGACCCACTGGTACACGAACATGTCGTCGTCGTTCGTTCGGGCCGCCTCGAACAAGGGCAGCGTGGCCGCCTTCTTGAGGTCGTCGCGCGTCATCATCTTCGAAATGCCCGGCTGAATCGGCCGCGTCGGCTCCGGTTCCGTGCTCGGGCGCGCCACCGTGCCGCTCGAGATCATTCCGATCGCCGCCGTCGCGTTCGCGTCGCCGATGCCCGCCGCATCCGTCCCGTCCACGACGGCGGCGCCGTCCGCCGGTGCACTGCTGGCCGCATCGTTCGACGCGCCGTTCTCCGCTCCGCTGGCCGTACCGACAGGCTGGACGGCCGGTGCGCCGCCCGCCGGAACGACCGCGTCATCGCCGCCCTTCGGTCCGCACGCGGCGATGGACACCGCCAAGATCGTCATCAGCGCTACACGCTTGCAAGGCATCGCTTGTTCTCCTCTTTACACCGTAAAAGGGCGGTTCGGCAGCCGGTGCCGCCGCCTCTGTGAATCGCTTCGTGGCAATCGCTACGTCGACACACCATTCCCCGCGAAGGGCCGCACAGAACTGTGGCCGGCAAACGTCGGCGCGCTGCACGGTACCCGCGGCGGATGAGCGCAGCATTATACAGAGATCGGCGTCCGCTGGGCGTCCAAGCGCTGGGCGCTTGCCTCGGTCCGCCCGCCACCCTACGATGGCGCCCGATGGTCCCTGCCCCCGCACCTCCGTCCGACCAAACCGGCCCCGACGCGCACGCCGCCCCCGCGCGTCCGAGCGACCCGGTCGCCGACCTCGCCGACCCCGCCGACGCCGCCGACCTCGCCGACCCCGCCGCGCTCGCCGCCGCCCGCGCGCTGCGCGACCGCCTGGCCGCCACGAGCGCCGCGTTGGGGCGCCGGGACCCGGCCGCGGCGCACCCCGGCGAAGCCGTCGTCGTCGTCGGCGCGGTCGGCCGCGGCGGCGCGGCGGTCCTGGCGGCGGCCGGCGGCGCGTGGCTGGCGCGGCGTGTGCCGCCGGCTGATCTCGTGCAGGCCCATGGCTGGCCGGACGGCACGGGCTGGGATGTCGACGCGGCCATGGTGATCGCCGCGGCGATCGGCGCGGTCGGCGCCGCCGTGGCCCTCGGCGACGGCGGGCTGACCCGCGCCGCCCAGGCCGTCGCGGATGCGTCGCGCGTGACGGTCGCGTTGGACGCCGGCGCGGTGCCGCTTCACGCCGGCACGGCGCGGTTGTGCGACGCGCTCGATCTGAACCCGCTCGACCTCCAGTCGAGCGGATCGCTGCTGCTCACCGCGACGGACCGCATCGCGAAGTCCGCGGTCGCCGCGCTGGCGGCCGCCGGCTACGACGCGGCGATCGTCGGCCGCGTCGGCTCGCTTGGCGTGGACGGTGCGCCGGACGAACCCGCCGTCGTGCTGGTGATGGGCGGCACGCGCCGCGTGCTCAGCGCGGGGGTCGATGGGGTGGCGACCGTGCTGCCGCCGTGTGATCGTCTTGCCTAGGAACGCCAGGCCCCAGCTCAGCCCTGACGAATCGCACCGTCGGAACAAGCCGGTTTGGTGCTACACGTCGTCCCGCCGAAACTGGATCGGCGGCCGCCCTGCCGTGTCCTCGGCGCCGTCCTCGTCCGGCCGGAGGGGGTAGCGGTACGGCGTCAGCGACAGCCGGACGAGATCGAGCTTGAGGCTGCCCGCCTCGGGCGGCGGCGAGACATCCGTGACCGTGACCTCGAGCGAGAGCTCGCCGACCTCGAGCACCGTCTGCGCGCCGGGCACCGCCGGCAGGATCTGGCGATCGCGCAGCAGCGCCCGCAGGTGCGCCTCCTGGCCCGCCGCCTGGGCGAGCACCGCCACCCGCGGCGCGCGGAGCACATCGCCCGTGATGTCGCGGTCGTACAACCAGACGTCCAGCGACGTCAGGCTGCCCACCTTGCGAGCCTGGATGTTGACGCTGGCCGATAGCCCCTCGCGCTCGTCGTAGACCAGCCAGGTTTGGTAGAAGTGCTCGTCCGCGCCGTCGTACAGCACGGATGCCGTGGCCCCGAAGTCGAGGCGTCCCGGACCGTGATCGCCGTCGCCCGAGCGCTGCCACGGCGGGCGGGGCATCGGCAGGCCGGCGGTGTCGTCCGGCGGCAGATCGGGCAGGTTGAGGCGGCCGGTTCGCTGCGGCGACGGGCGGGGGGGATTGTCGTCGTCGGCGGCGGGCACCGGATCGCTGTCGGGAGTGGGCGGCGATGGGGCGGTCGGAGCGGCGGTGGCGTCGCGCTCGAGCCACAACGCGCCGCTGTCGGCCATCGCGCGTTCGCGCGCCGCTCGGCGGGCGCGGCGGCGGGCCAGCATCCGGCTGCGGACGTCATCGTCGCCGGCCGGGCGGCGCAACAGGAAGAAGGCGAGCGTGGCGAGCGCCGCGAGGGCGACTACGCCGAGCCAGAAGAACGGGTT
>JBDTSC010000483.1:0-2830 GCA_039931375.1 Ardenticatenales bacterium | reverse complement strand
ATGAAGACGCGCCACGTTGCCCTCGCCATCTTCGTGGCGGCCACCCTCGCCTTCGGCCCGCCGGTCGTTCGGGCCGCCCGCCGCTTTGGCGCGTCGAACCCGTCTCATGCTCTGGCGCCCGCCGCCGTACCTCCTCCCGCGCCCGCCGCCGTCCTCGCCGATCCGGCCGCGGCCGTCATCGACCCGTTCGACCTGACGGTGGTCCACGACGTGGACTTCGCGTTCGACCGTGCGGACTGGGAGGCGGCGATGGCGGCCGGACAGACCGTCACGGCGGACGCGACGGTCGACGGCGTGCCGCTGGCGGACGTCGACGTGTCGTACAAGGGCAACAGCTCGCAACGCGCGGCGGGGCGCAAGAAGCCGTTGAACGTGAAGTTCGACGCCCACGTGGCCGGGCAGGCGGTGGGCGGGCACGACGTGCTGAACTTCAACAACGGCTTCTCGGACCCGTCGTTCCTGCGCGAGGCACTGACGTCGTCGTCCCTCATGCCGTTCATGCCGATGCCGCGCGTCGGCTGGGCGCGGGTGAGCGTCGGCGGCGCGTACTTCGGGTTCTACGTGATCGTCGAGCAGATCGAAGGTGCGTACACCAAGCGCTGGTTCCGCTCGAACAACGGCTGGCGCTTTAAGGCCGATCCGCCCGAGGCCGCGCCCAACCTCGCCGCGCCCAACCTCGCTGCGCCCGACCTCGGCACGCCAGACCTTATTGCCCCCGACGCCGTGCAACAGCGACCGGGCGGCGGCGGCTTCGGCGCGACGCTCGGCTGGCTCGGCGAGGATCTGGCGGCCTACAAGGCGCGCTACGAGCTGAAGACGGTCGATGCCGGCGACGCCGCCTGGACGGGGCTGCGCGAGCTGGCGCGCGTGCTGGACGCGCCCATCGCCTCCGGCGGCGTGGCGGACGCGGCGCTGCCCGCGGCGCTCGGCGATCATCTCGACGTCGACCGGGCGCTGTGGTACGCGGCGGCGATGAACCTGTACACGAACTTCGACAGCTACTACGTCGGCCACAACTACTACCTGTGGCGCGCGGACGAGGACCGGCGGTTCCACATTCTGGCCTGGGACATCAACGAGAGCTTCGGCACGTTCCCGGGCGGCGGCGTGGACACGGCGGACACGACGGCGCTCAGCCGCGTCGACCCGTTCCACCTCACGACCAGCACGGGCGTCGGCCCGCTGCTGCGGCGCGTCGTCGGCAGCCCGCTCCTGCGTGCGGACTACCTGGCGCACTACCGCACGCTGCTCTCGGGCGCGCTCGCGCCGGCGGCGCTCGAACGGGACGGGCTGGCGATGCAGGCCGTGATCCGCGCGAGCGTCCTGTCCGACCCCAACCCGCTGTACGGCACGGCGTCCTTCGAGGCCAACCTGCGCGAGGACGTCCGCGTCGGCGAAGGGATGGGCGGTGGGATGGGCGGCGGCGGGCGGGCGGCGCCTGGGATCCTCAAGCTCGCCAACCTCCGCGCGGCGCACCTGGCGACGCTCGCCGACCTCGCCCCGCCCGCCGGCAACCTGTACGACGCGACCCGCGACCAGACGCCCGGTGAGCCGACGTCAAGCGACGATGTCCTGATCGGCCTACGCTGGGACGGCGCTTCCCTCGGCGACCCGCCGTCCGCCGTCACGCTGCGCTACACGCTGAACGGCGACCGCTACGTCGAGCTGCCGATGCCCGGCGCCGTGGAGGGCGGGGTGCAGCAGTGGAAGGCGACGATCCCCAAGCAGCCCGCCGGGACGGACGTGACGTATTACCTGCGCGCCGTGTGGCCGGACGGCAAGGTCGGCTTCCTGCCGGCGGCCAACCTGACCCGTCCGATCGCCTACACCGTCGCCGGCGTCCCCCTGCCGCCCGCCGACGGGAGCGATCTCGTCCTCAACGAGCTTCTGGCCGACAACGTCGCCGGCGACGTCGACGAGGCGGGCGAACACGAGGACTGGGTCGAGCTCACCAACAAGGGCGCGGCGCCGATCGCCCTGGCGGGCTACTTCCTGTCGGACGATCCGTCCAAGCCCGGCGCCTGGCCGTTGCCGGACATGACCCTTGCCCCCGGCGCCTACCTGGCCGTCTGGTGCGACGGCGACGCCGACCAGGGCCCGCTCCACGCGAGCTTCAAGCTGAGCAAGGCGGGTGAGATGGTGCAGCTGGCGACGGCGGACGCTGTGGTGGACAGCGTGGCGTTCGGGGCGCAGGTGGCGGACGTGAGCTGGGCGCGGTGGCCTGTCAACGGCGGGGACGAATGGACCTCGTGCGGCCATCCGACCCGCGGTGCAGCCAATGATTGCGCGACGGTCCAGGCGACGGCGACGCCATCCAGCGTCGCGCCGACGGCTACGCCCTCGCCGACGCGAACCCCGATCATCGACCCGACGCCGACGGTGGCCGTGCGGACCGCCACTCCGTTCGACGGAGGGGGTTTTGTGCACGCGTATCTGCCGGTCGCCTACCGGCAGCCATAGCTGCCTCGCTGCGGCCGACGCCAAACGCAGAGCGGGCCTTCTCTCCCGGGGGGGAAGGAGAAGGCCCGATCTGCTGCACAAGGAGGTGTTTTCCGCTCGGTTGTGACCACAGGATATGCGCGCCGGATGAGGACCGCATGAGGTCGGGGGAAAGGCTGGCTGAGGGACGGCGGGAGCACGCTGTGGACGGCCATGGACGAGCCCTTTGGGGTGATCGCATGCAGACAGGTCCGGGGTGATCGGTGAGCAGGGAGGGGAAGGGAGGGTGGGGCGTGCAGAGCCGCAGGGCCTCGGCGGGGGTGGCGGAGCACCTAGGCTCGTGCATTAAGCAGGGGCCACCTGGCCCCTGCACCCCGGCCAGGGAGGGATT
>JBDTSC010000482.1:0-2831 GCA_039931375.1 Ardenticatenales bacterium | reverse complement strand
ACCCCCCGACCCCCTCCCCCAAGTTTGGGGGAGGGGGAGGATCACGGGTTGGGGGCGCGGGGCGGAAGCGGTGGCGGATGCAGCCGGGCCTGGGTCGCCGACCCCGCCCCCCTCGGCTTCGCGGCCTCCCCCTCCCCCAGACTTGGGGGAGGGGGTCGGGGGGTGAGGGCCCGCCAACCGCACATACCCCCACATCCCCTCCACGCCCCCCTCGCGCCCAAAGCCGCTCTCGCGATAGCCCCCGAACCCGCTCGACGCGTCGAACTGGTTCGTGCCGTTCACCCAGACCGTGCCCGCTTTGATGCGGTGCGCGACGTCGAGCGCCACGTTCACGTTCTCCGACCAGACGCTGGCGGCCAGGCCGTACGGCGTGTTGTTCGCGAGGGCCACCGCTTCGTCTGGGGTGCGGAACGTCATCGCGACCAGCACGGGGCCGAAGATCTCGACCTGGGCGATCGTGCTGGTCGGCTCGACGTTCGTGAAGAGCGTCGGCGGGTAGAACCAGCCGTCCGCCGGCATCGCCCAGCTGGGCTGGTGGCAGACGGCGCCCTCGGCGACGCCAGCCGCGCACAGCACGCGAATGCGGTCCAGCTGCACCGGGGCGATGATCGCGCCGATGTCGACCGCCTTGTCCAGGGGCGAACCGACGCGCAGTCGCTCCATGCGCGCCCGCAGCCGCCGATAGAAGTCCTGGGCGATGCTCTCCTGGACCAGCAATCGCGAGCCCGCGCAACACACTTGGCCCTGGTTGAACCAGATCGCATCGACGACGCCCTCGACGGCGCTGTCCACGTCCGCGTCCGCGAAGACGACGAACGGGCTCTTGCCGCCCAGCTCGAGGGTCAGCCCCTTGCCCGTGCCGGCCGTGGACCGTCGCAGGATGCGCCCGACGTCCGTGGAGCCGGTGAACGCGATCTTGTCCACGCCCCTGTGCGCCACGATCGCCTCGCCCGTCCGCCCGTCGCCGGTGACGATGTTCACGACGCCCGGCGGCAGGCCGACGTCCTGGCAGATCTCCGCGAAGCGCAGCGCGGTCAGCGACGTGAACTCGGCCGGTTTCAGGACGACGGTGTTGCCGGCGGCCAGCGCCGGCGCGATCTTCCAGGAGAGCATGAGCAGCGGGAAGTTCCACGGGATGATCTGTCCGCACACGCCATATGGCCCATAGCCGGCCTGGGCGAAGCGCTCCTCGAACAGCTGCGCCCAGCCGGCGTGATGGTAGAAATGCCGCGCCACCAGCGGCACGTCGATGTCGCGCGTCTCGCGGATCGGCTTGCCGTTGTCCAGCGTCTCCAGGACCGCCAGCAGCCGATGGTGCTTCTGCACGTGCCGCGCGATGGCGTACAGAAAGCGCGCCCTGCCGTGCCCCCCGAGGGCCGCCCAGGCAGGCTGCGCCGCCCGCGCCGCCGCCACCGCCACATCGACGTCCGCCGCGCCGGCCTGGGCGATGCGGGCGAGGACCTCGCCCGTGGCCGGGAAGTGCGTGTCGAACGATTCGCCGGTGGACGACGCGCGCCAAAGGCCATCGACAAAGAGCCCGAAGTCCGGGCCGCGCGCGGCGATCCAGGCGCGGGCCTGGGCGTCCGATTCGGGCGCCGGCGCGTAGTCCAAAGTGGAAAGAGCGGGTGCGTCCATCAGCCTCGCGTCTCCTCAGCCGAGCGGCAGGGTGTGCCGGGCGGCGTAGCGCCCGGTCGCGCGGTGGTGGAGCTGGCGCTCGATGTCCGCCAACGCGCTCGACGCGCCGATCCGAAAGTACCCGGGCACGACGAACGCCTCGCCCAGCTCCTCGCGCACGAGGACCATCCAGGCCAGGACGTCCTTGGCCGTCCCGACGCCGCCGGCCGGCTTCAAGCCCGCCTGCACACCGCCGCGCTCCGCGTACGCCCGGATCGCACGGGCCATGACGATCCCGACGGGGAGCGTGGCGTTCACCGCCTCTTTGCCCGTGGACGTCTTGATGAAGTCGCTGCCGGCCATCAGGCACACCCGGCTGGCCACGGCGACGTTCGTGAGCGTGCCAAGCTCGCCCGTGGCCAGGATGGACTTCATGAGGACGCCGGGCCCGCAGGCCGCCTTGAAGGCCTTTACCTCTTCGTACAGCCCTGCCCAATCGCCCGTCAGGACGCGGGCGCGGGAGATGACGATGTCGATCTCCGAGGCGCCGGCGGCGACGGACGCCTGGATCTCCGCAAGCCGCGTCGGCATCGGCGACTGGCCGGCCGGGAAGCCGGTCGAGACGGCGCAGACCGGGATCCCGCTTCCGGCTAGCGCCGCGACGGCCGGTGCGATCAGGTTGTGGTACACGCACACCGCCCCGACGCGCAGCGCATTCGCTGCATCGTCGCGCAGGCCCAGGGCGGCCAGCGTGTCCGCGCGCACGGGGCGGCGGGCCTTGGCGCACAGGCGTTGGACGCGGCCGGGCGTGTCGTCGCCGGCCAGCGTCGTGAGGTCGAGCAGCGTCACCGCGCGCAGCAGCCACGCGGTCTGCGCGGCCGCTTTCACGCCGCGGCGAGTGGTCAGCGTGGCGGCGCGCCGCTCGACGGCGCTGCGGTTCACGCGGACGTCCAGCGCCCAGTCGAGGTCGAGGGGCACGCCGGGGTTCGCGGCGCGGACCGTGCTCGGTTGTCGCATCGCGTGCGCGTCGCCGGGAGAGACGACGGCCGAGACGGCGGGCGCGTCGCCGGCGCGGGCGCGGTCGGCCGGCGTAGCGGTCGGCGCATGACCGTTGGCAGGCGTCGGATCGACTCGCGGCGATGGCATTTCGCTCATGGGCGGACTATATATCATGTTCGACATCCGGTTCACGTCCGCCGATGGCGCGGGCGCAACCA
>JBDTSC010000481.1:0-2846 GCA_039931375.1 Ardenticatenales bacterium | reverse complement strand
CGCCAACGCCGTCGGGGCGTCGCCGGCTTCGAGCAGCGTGTCGATGCCGTCCACCGTGTTGATCATTTCGACGAGGCGCTGCCTGAGGCGCGGCGCATCTTCGAGAATCAACACGACAAACGGATCGGTACCGATGAACATCGGGCCGGGTCCGGTGATGGCGACCATCGGGAACATAGGCGGCCTCGGCTGGATGCGTAGGGTTGCGCGCTCGCGATCCTTCATACAACAGTGCGGAGTCAGGGCCGATGGCCCCGACTCCGCATGCTGCAAACACCGGCGTCGGGCACGGAGGGAGGCACGTCGCGGGCAGCAACGCTTCCGCACCTGTTGCTCGGATGGGCAAATCAACTCAAATCCAACGTAGTCGGCCGTCCGTCGTCCCGTCGGCGGTGTTCGGTGATGTTCGGTGATGTGCGGTGATATTCGACGATGTTCGGCGGTGGTGATGCTAGTGACGCGGGTCGTGTTTGGTCTTGGGCGGGTCGATGGCGGCCGTAGCCTTCGACATCGCGCCGTTCACGGCCGCCGTACCGTTCGCCGCCGCACCGCGCGCGGCGTCGGCGGTCTTCGCCTTGGCGGTGGCAGTGGCGGAGGCGGTCCGATCCGCGAACGACGTCCACGCCGTCTGGGCCTGCTCTCGGGTGTAGCCGTAGCGCTTCTGGATCGCGCCGGTCAGCTGCTCGGCGTTGCCCTTGGCGACCATCAGGTCATCGTCGGTGAGCTTGCCGAACGCTTCCTTCACTTGGCCGCGCATCTCTTTCCAATCGCCCTTCAGAATGTCCTTGTTCAAGGCCTGTCTCCTTACGTTATCGCCGGGTGCGATCCCCGACTGCTGCGGGGATTGTGACGGGGACGGCGCCCAAAATTGGGGGGGATGGGGGGCCGCGCGTCTCGACCAGCATACGACAACGCGTCGCCGGCCGATAGCGGCCGGCGACGCGGGTACGTGTAGGATTTGGCCGACAGAGGAATTTGGTGTCGGCGCCCGACGCTCACACGGAGCGTCAGACCTCGATGACGATCGGCAGCACGACCGGCCGCCGCCCGGTGCGGTCCTGGAGGAACGCCGTGAGCGAGTTCTTCACGCGCTCCGCCAACTCCGCCGTCGGCCCGCCGCGGAGCGTGCCGGACGCGCCGGACTCCGCGGACCCCTCGCGCTCGTTGTCGAAGTCGCGGCCGCGATCCCGCCGCCCGCCCGACGAGATGCTCTCGGGCGGCTTGCCGTCCGCAGCGCGGTCCACCACGCCCGCGACGTGCTTGACCAGCTCGTCGATCAGCTCTCCCGAGTGCTTGTAGATCACGAACCCGCGGGTCACAATCTCGGGATCCGCCACGAGCCGCCGCGTCTTGCGGTCCACGACGACGATCGGCGTGACGAACCCGCCGCGGGACAGCTGGCGACGGTCGCGCAGGATTGCCTCGGTGACCGTGCCGACGCTCTTGCCGTCGACGTAGATGTACTCGCCGTTGGCGGCCTTGAGCACCTTCTTGGCGCCCTGCCCGTCGAACTCGACGGCGTCGCCGCTCTCCAGGATGAAGATGTCCTCGGGCGCCATGCCCAGTTCCTGCGCCATCCGGCCGTGCAGGCAGAGCATCCGATGCTCGCCGCCGTTCGGGATGAAGTAGCGCGGCGCGACGATCTTCAGCATGAGCTTCTGCTCTTCGCGGTTCGCGTGGCCCGAGACGTGGACCGGCGTCAAGGCGGAGTACAGGACGTCGGCGCCGTGCCGGAACAGCTCGTTGAGCGTGCGGTGGACCAGCTCCTCGTTGCCCGGGATCGGCGTGGCGGACAGCACGACCGTGTCGCCCGGGATGAGGCTGACGTCGCGGTGGTTGTCGTGGGCCATCCGCACGAGCGCGCTCGTCGGCTCCCCTTGCGTGCCGGTGCAGACGATCGCGACCTCGTCGAGCGGCAGCTTCTCGAGATCGCGCAAGCTCACGATGACGCCCGGCTCGGCCTTGAGGTAGCCCAGCTCGAGGGCCATGCGGCAGTTGTTCTCCATCGACCGTCCGACCAGGGCGATCTTGCGCCCGAACTCGGTGGCGACGTTGATCGTCTCCTGGACGCGGCTGATGTTGCTGGCGAAGGTGCTGATGATGATCCGCCCCGGTGCGCGCTCGAACACGCGCTCGAGCGTCTCGCGCACGATCGCCTCGGACGGCGTGTGGCCGGGGCGCTCGGCGTTCGTGCTGTCGGACAGGAGCGCCAGGACGCCGCGCTGGCCGTACTCAGCCAAGCGGTGGATGTCCGTCGTCTCGCCGTTGACGGGCGTCAGGTCGAACTTGTACTCGGCGGTGTGGACGATCAGGCCGAGCGGCGTGTCGACGGCGAAGCCGACGGTGTCGGGGATGCTATGGCTGACGCGGAACGGCTCGACGTGGAACGGGCCGATGTCGACGACATCGTCCGTCGTGATCGTGTGGATCTCGGCCATGTCCAGCAGGCCGTGCTCTTTGAGCTTGACCTCGATCAGGCCGCGCGTGAGGGCGGTGGCGTAGATCGGGGCCGGCACGTGCGGCAGGACGTACGGCAACGCGCCGTGGTGATCCTCGTGGCCGTGGGTGATGAAGTAGGCCAGGACCTTTTCGACGTTGTCCTGGAGGTAGGTGAAGTTGGGGAGGATGAGGTCGACGCCCGGCATGTCGCTTTCCGGGAACATCAGACCGCAGTCGATGATGATGATCTGATCGTCATATTCGATGGCCGTCAGGTTGCGGCCGACCTCGCCGAAGCCCCCGAGGGGGATGATGCGCAGTTTCTTGGCGCTCAAGTGGGTTGTCCTTCGTTGGTTGGGGGTGCGATGGCGCCGCGCATGGGCGACGGGTTCGCGGTTGGTTTGGGT
>JBDTSC010000480.1:0-2850 GCA_039931375.1 Ardenticatenales bacterium | reverse complement strand
AAAACCTTCACCGCCAAGCGCAAGCCCGCCGGCCTCCTCGGCAGCCTGAAGGCCATCGTGCGCCCCGAGCACGTCGATGTTCAGGCGGTCAGCGGGCTGTCGTTCGAGATGGAGGAGGGCGAGCTGCTCGGCTTCATCGGCCCGAACGGGGCGGGGAAGTCGACGACGATCAAGATCCTCACCGGCATCCTCCACCCGAGCGGCGGCGAGGCGGAGGTGCTCGGGTTCGTGCCGTGGCGGGATCGGCGGCGGCTGGCCTATCAGATCGGCACCGTGTTCGGGCAGCGCTCGCAGCTCTGGCCGCACCTGCCGGCGATCGACACGCTGCACTTGTTCGGGGCGATCTACGATCTGGACCGACGGACGACCGAGCGCCGGATCGCCGAGCTGGCCGAGGCGTTCGAGATCACGCACCTGCTCGAGACGCCGGTCCGCAAGCTCAGCTTGGGTCAGCGGATGCGCTGTGAAGTGGCGGCGTCATTGCTCCATCAGCCGCGGCTCATCCTGCTGGACGAGCCGTCCATCGGGCTGGATCCGGTGGCCAAGGCGCGGATCCGCGAGATGATCAAGCGGATGAACGCCGAGGAGGGCGTCGGCGTCCTGTTGACCAGCCACGACGCCGGCGACATCGAGGCGCTCTGCAAGCGGGTCATCGTCGTGAACCACGGCCAGATCGTCTACGACGACCGGGTGAGCGCGCTGAAGCGGCGCTTCCTGACGGTCAAGGACGTCGGCGTGCGCTTTGCCGAGCCCGTCGCCGGAGACGTCGACATCCCCGGCGCCGAGGTCGTCAAGGTCGGCGGAGCAGGGTACGGGCTCAAGCTGCGGTTCGACACGCAGGTCACGGCGGTCGAGTCGATCCTGGCCCACATCGGCGCGCTGGGCGGCGTCGAGGACATGACGATCAGCGACCCGTCGCTGGAGGACGTGATCCGGGTGATGTACGAGCAGGCGGCGGCGGGCGACCTCGCGTCGGCGACCGAGGCGGCGTCGGCGGGCGCGACGTCGGCGGTGGGGGATGCGGCGGGCGCGACGTCAGCGGATGCGGATGCGGATGCGGATGCGGAGGCGGCGACCGCCGGCGGCGGGCATGGCGCGGCGTAGCGCCCGGGCGGGCGGGTGGCGGCGCGCGGTGCGCAAGTACGGCGCGGTCGTCCGCACGCAGCTGGCGCACGGCCTGGCGTACCCGGCGGACCTCGTGATGCGCTCGCTGACGATCGTCATCTTCATGTGGGTCTTTGTGCACCTCTGGCGGGCGACGTTCGCGGCCACAGGCGAGACCACCGTGCGCGGCCTGACGCTGTCCGACACGCTGTGGTACCTCGTGCTGGCCGAGACGATCATGCTGGCCAAGCCGCGCGTCTCGACGGACATCGCGCAGGCGGTGCGGGACGGCTCGGTGGCGTACCAGCTGGCCAAGCCGTACAGCTGGCTCGGGTACCAGGCGTCCGTGACGATCGGCGACGCGCTAGTGCGCGGCGTCGTGACCGTGGTGCTTGGGGGCGCGGTGGTGGCGATGATGATCGGGCCGCCGCCCGCCGCCGCCGGATGGCCGCTCGCGGCGTTGGCGGTGATCGCGGGCTGGCTGATCGACTTCTGCATGGCCACGCTGGTCGGGCTGCTGGCGTTCGTGGTCGAGGACGTCGCGGCGTTCGAGTGGATCTACTCGAAGCTCGTGCTGGTCCTGGGCGGCGTGCTGCTGCCGCTGGACTTCCTGCCGGACCGCTTCCGCGGATTCGTACAGGCGTTGCCCTTCGCCTCGACCACGTGGGCGCCCGCGCGGCTGTTCGTGGCGCCGGACGCGGCGTTGTTCGGGCGCCTGTTCGGGATTCAGCTTCTGTGGCTGATCGTGCTCGCGCTCGCGGTGCGGGCGGTCTACGGCCGCTGCACGGCGCGCCTGACCGTGAACGGCGGTTGACGCGATGGCGCGCGACCACGGCGTCGATGTGCGATCAGCCTCGTCCCCGACTACCCCGACGACCCCGACGACCCCGCCGTTCCCGCCCCGGCGTCCGCTGCCCACCGGCCTCCGGCGCGCCTACGGCGAAGTCCGCTTCGTGGTGACGCTGTGGCGCGCGAACTTGCTCGCGGCGCTGGAATACCGGACGTCGTTCGTCAGCCAGATCCTCGGGATGCTGCTGAACAACGCCGCGTTCCTGGCCTTCTGGGTCCTGTTCTTCGAGCGCTTTCCGAGCGTCAACGGCTGGGGCATGCGCGACATGCTGCAGCTGTACGGGATGACCGCGACCGGCTTCGGCCTGGGCGTCGTGTTGTTCGGCAACGCGCTGACGCTGGCGGACGTGATCGCCGGCAACGGCCTGGACGGCTACCTCGTGCTGCCCCGGCCGGTCCTGCTGCACGTGCTGGCCGGCCGCAGCCGGATCAGCGGCCTCGGCGACATCGCGACCGGCGTCCTGTGCTACGCGATGACGGGCCGCGGCGACCCGGCCGGCTGGGGCCGCTACGCGCTGGCATCCGTCTTGTCGATGACGGTGTTCGTCAGCTTCCTCGTGATCGTGGCCAGCCTGTCCTTCTGGCTCGGCGGCGCCTCCGCCCTCTCCGCGCAGGCCGTCCACGCCCTCCTGGCCTTCGCGACGTACCCGCTGTCCATCTTCGATGGCGCCGCCAAGCTGATGCTGCTCACCGTGATCCCGGCCGGCTTCATCGGCGCCGTGCCCGCCGCCTTCGTCCGCGGCTACTCGCCCCGCACGCTCCTCGAGCTGGCCGGCGCGGCGGCCGTGAGCGCCGCGTTGGCGACGGTGTTGTTCCATCGGGGGCTGCGGCGGTACGAGAGCGGGGGGATGTCGGTGTCGGCTGGGTGACGACGTCGGGTATTTCGACCGGGAATCG
>JBDTSC010000479.1:0-2863 GCA_039931375.1 Ardenticatenales bacterium | reverse complement strand
ACCGCGCGCCTGCCTCCGCAGGCGCCAGGATGGAGGGTGGACGCGGATTAGCACCCGGGCGTGTCTCGTTCGGCGCCACGGCGGCGCCGACGCTGCCACCACCGGCCGACGGTGGTGCGCGGGATCCCGGCCGCGCGGAGGAGTTCGGCGTCGTGCAGGGAGCGGGGCTCGGCGTCCGGGTGGCGCAGGACGAGCTCGCGGTGGGTGACGGCCGCCCAGTTGGAGAGCGACGGATTCGAGCGCTGCGGGTTGATCATGGATGCCTCTCGGTGCGTTGACGGTCGAGGCGGACCTACGCCCCACGGCGGCCCAAGGTTGCGGTTCGCCGGATCGCCGCCGCGGCGACGGTCAGGCCGATGAACCGCACCAGCCGCAGCTGCCGTCGCCAGCGCCACGGTTCGGTCGTCAACCGCCAGAGCCAGATCAGGCCGAGCCGCACGACGATCCGCGGCGGCCACGGGCTTGCGCCCGCGATGAAGTTGAACGTGCCGCCGACGCCCATACCGACAGGGATGCCGAGGGCCGGCAGCTCTTCGGCCAGCCAGATCTCCTGCGCCGGCGTGCCGTAGGCGACCAGGACGATGTCGACGGGCGACGCGGCGGCCAGCGCCGAGCGGACGGCGGCCGCGTCGGCTGCCCGCGGGCTGCCGGCGAACGTGCCGGCGATGTCCAGGCCTGGATGGTCCGCCGTCAGCCGCGCCGCCGCGGCCTCGGCCACCCCCTCGGCGGCGCCGAGCAGGAACAGGCGCCAGCCCGCGTCCGCCGCCGCCGCGGCCAGGCGCACCGTCAGCGCGCTGCCCGGCACGACCGCCCGCAGCGGCGTCCCGAGCACGCCCGCCGCCCACCGGATGCCGACGCCGTCGGGCGTCGCGAGGGCGGCGGACGCGAGCGCGGCCGCGAGCGCGGGGTCGCGGCGGGCCTGGACGACCATCTCGGGGTTGGGCGTGACGACGAAACGCCCGCGGCCCGTCGCCCGGCCATCGGCGACGAGGGCGGCGATCCGCGCGATGGCCTCGTCGAACGTCACATCGTCGATCCAGGTGCCCAGGATGTCGACGCGCGTGCGTTCGCGGTCAAGCGCGCCGAGGGGCGACGGGCTAGGCGATGAACCGATCGTCGGGTCCGACCGCGTCGCACTCGACGATCCGGGCGATCCACCGTCCGACGATGCGTGGACGGTTCCGGCCGAAGATTCGGGTATCATCGGTCGCCATGCCGACTTCGATGCCCGCCCCGCCCCCCAAGCCCGTGGCCGAAGACGTCGAGCGCGTGCGGCGACGGCGCCGGTTCGCGCTGGGGTTGCTGGCGTACGCCGTGGTGACGATCGCCCTCTTTAGCTTGGTGTTCCGGTACCTGCAGGTGCTGGTCGACTTTTACGGCGGCAACATCAAGAACGCATGGCTGCAATACAGCCTGTTGTTCGCGATCTACTTCGTGTTCGTCGCCGGACTCGACTGGGCCATGGGCTGGGTGCCGATCCGGGTTCGCCGGGAACCGCGGCTGCAGGCGACGCTCGTGGGCGGGTTCACGCTGGCGGCGATCGTCGCTCTGTTCCAGTCGAAGTACGGTGTCGATCTCCAGGTCGGCCTCGATCGAGGCATACTGTACCTGTTCGTCGGAGTTCTGGGCGCCTACGCTGGCGCGTTGGCGGCTACATGGCGCGCGTACGGCCTCGTCGAGGTCATCGCCCCGCCACCGCCGGACATCGTGCGCGCGGTCGAGGCGGCGCACGCGCACGTGCTGCCCGCCCGCCGGCCGTGGGACCGCGTGAAGCGGGCGATCGACGCCAGCGCCGCGCTTACGATCCTGATCGTCAGCCTGCCGATCTCGATCCCGCTGACGATGGTGCTGTGGTGGCAGGACCCCGGCCCGCTCCTCGTAGCCAAGGTGGCGGTCCGTCAAGCGGGCCGAAGCTTTCGGCAGCTCAAGCTCCGCACGATGGTGAAGAACGCCGAGGCCGCCACCGGCCCCGTGCCCGCGTCGCCGGCCGACGCGCGTGTGACGCGCCTGGGCGGTGTGCTGCGGCGGACCCACATCGACGAGCTGCCGCAGATGCTGAACATCGCCCTGGGGCAGATGAGCCTGGTTGGGCCGAGGCCCGAGCGGACGGTGTTCGTGGCTCGCCACGTCGTGAACATCCCAGGCTACGCCCAGCGGCACGCCGTCCCGCCCGGCCTGGCCGGCATGGCGCAGGTGTATGGCGATTACTACAGCACGCCGCGTGAGAAGCTGCGCTACGACCGGCTGTACATCAAGAAGCGCGGTCCGGCGCTCGACCTTCACCTCTTTCTGACCGCCGTGGCGCTTGCGTTCCTCGGCGTCCGCCCGGGCGCTCGTCAGCGGCGGCGCGAGCGGGCGCGGCTGCGGGTGCAGGAGGGGCGGTACGGGCGGGCGTACGAGGCGTTGCGGGGAGAGCGGGTGGATGGGGGGGACAAGGAATGACGACGAGTGCGGAACAACGAGTGAATTCGAGCCGTGCGGAACAACGAGTTTATTCGAGCCGTGCGGAACAACGAGTGTTTTCGACCCATGCGGAACAACGAGTGTTTTCGACCCGTGCGGAACAACGAATGAATTCGACCCGTGCGGAACAACGAGTGTTTTCGACCCATGCGGAACAACGGCTGAAGCCGTCGCTGGGGGTGGCCTTCGGCCACCGCGCGCCTGCCTTCGCAGGCGCCAACACCACCGAATCCCGTCAATACTCGCCGCGTTCCTGGCGCCTGCGAAGGCAGGCGCGCGGCTCGCCGTAGGCGAGCCCCCAGCGACGGCTTCAGCCGTTGACCCGGCCGTTGACACGGCCCTTGACCCGACCGTTGACCTCGCCCTTGACCCTGCCCTTGACCCGGCCGTTGACCCGGCC
>JBDTSC010000478.1:0-2891 GCA_039931375.1 Ardenticatenales bacterium | reverse complement strand
CCGCCGCCGTCGCCTCCACCCCCGCCCCGCGCCCCTGCAGCACGAGCGGCGCCGCATCGTACCAGCGTGTGTGAAACGCCACGAGGTTGTCCGTCCCCGTCAGCCGGCCCATCGGGCTGTCGGCGGGAACGACGGTTGGCGTGACGGAGGCGATCGATGCGGACGCGTCGGACGGGCCGGACGACTCTCCGCCCGCGTCGCCCGCCTCTCCCACGTCGCCCGCCCCGCTCGTCACCGCCGCGACGACGCGATACACGCCGCCCGCCGCTTCGGCCGCGGCGACGCGCGCGGCCGTCGGCGCGTCCAGCGACGGCAGGCGGCGCAGGAAGGCGTCGATGTCGGCGACGTGGTCGGCGCTGGCCGGATCGTCCCAGGCGGCCGGATAGAGACCCTCGACTCGGACGTCCCCGATCTCCAGCCGCCCCCCGAGCATCCGCGCCAGGATCAGCGCCTTGCGCGCCATGTCGTGGCCGCCGAGGTCCGTGCGCGGGTCCGGCTCGGTGAAGCCCCTCGCCCGCGCGGCCGCGACGATCGCCGAGAGCGGCCGCCCTGCGCGCAGCTCGGTGGCCACGAAGTTCAGCGTCCCGCTGAACGTGCCTTCGATCCGCACGAGGGCGTCGTCCGCGGCCACGAGGCGCGCCAGGGTGGCGATGAGCGGCACCCCGGCGCCGACCGTGGCCTCCCAGCGCGCCCGGCCGCGGCGACCGGGGACGGCAACCTCGCCGGCGTCGACACCGTCGCCGGTGAGGAACGAGAAGTCGTCCGGCTCGCCGGCCAGCGGCAGCTTGTTCGCCAGGACGATGTCCCAGCCGCGTTCGAGGGCGGCGCGCAGGTGGGGCGTCGTGGCCGCGCTGGCGGTGCAGTCGACGACGATGGCGTGGGGCACGTCGAGGGCGCGCCAGGCGTACGGATCGTCGTTCCATGCCAGGTGCCGCGGCAGGGACGGGCTGGTCGTCATCCCCCATAACGAGCGTCCGCGGTCCTTCGCGATGGTGAAGGCGGGCAGGTCGTCGTCGGCCAGCGCGGTGCGCGGGGGCACCGGCAATACCGCCGCCGTGCTGTCGGCCACGGCCGCGACGTCGAGCGCCAGGCCGAAGCGCCGGGCATGCACGCCGCGCGCCGCGACGATCTGCCGCACGAGCGCCCGCCCGACACCGCCGAGGCCGAGGAGGATCACGGGGACGCGGGTCATCTCCGGCGGCGGCGCAGACGGCGTCGACAGCATCGACGGCGTTGACGGCAAGGATGTCGCCGCATTCACCGCCGCCGCCCGCGAGCCCTCGACCGCGTTCATCGCGCCCGCCGGAAGATGACGACCTCGGGGTTCACCCGTGACTCGATGTAGTCCGTGCCCAGCAGCGGTGCCAACGGTGCGCTGGCTTGGTGCTCGTAGACCACGGCGAAGCCCGCGCGCTTCAGCCCTTCGACGAACGACGCGTCCACACCGCCCGTCTCGAAGCGGCTGCGGCGCGTCGTGACGACGACCTCGGCCTTGCGCGCGAGCACTTCGGCGACGGTCGCGGTGTCGCGGTCGAGCCGGCGGTCGCGGTAGCCGAGCCACTCGAGGCGCGGCAGGTAGGTCGTCGAGCCGATGCCGAGAACCTCGGCGTCGGTCGGTACGTTCGCTTTCAACCACCGCTCGGCGGGGTAGCGGCTGTCGCCCAGCAGCATGACGTCGACGTGGACGCTGTAGAGGAAGGCGTGGGCCAGGGCGACCGCGGCCGCGGCGCGGACGAACCACGTCGCGCGCCCGAACCAGCGCTGGCCGTTCGGCGCCGCGATGGCGTCGGCGACGAGCAGGCCAACGGGCACGGCCAGGAGGATGGCGACCGGCATCGTGAAGCGCGTGTAGGCGTAGCGGATCGGCGCGATCGTGAAGTGGTAGTACGACACCGCCGGCAGCACCGCCCATAGCGTCCGCCGATCGCGCCACGCCGCCCAGACCACGGCGATGGCCGCAAGCGCCAGCCACGGCCAGCCGACACCGTCGCGCAGGCGGGCCAGGAACGTCGCGACGAGGGCGAGGGGACCGGTATAGCCCTCGTTCCACGGGTCGATGCCGGTGCCGCCGATCCAATGGTTCACGTGGTCGATGAAGCCCTGGCGGTTGAACAGGACGTTGTTCGCGATGCCGTAGAGCCCGAATAGTCCCGCCGCAAGCGCCCAAAGCCGCCGATCGATCACCGACCGGCCGAGCGCCGGCCACGCCGATGCCCCCGGCGGCCGGGCCGCCAACGCGCGACGGGCGTGCACGACGAGGATCGCGGCGCCGACCAGCACGTACGCGCCGACGATGCTCTCCTTGCTGGCCAGGCTCGCCGCCGCGAGCAGGCCGAACGCCGCGTAGTCCCGCAGGCGCCCCTTGTCGACGATGTCGACGAACGCGACCATCGACCACGCGAACCAGAAGAGATACGGCACGTCGACGTTGCCGAAATGGCTGAAGAGCACGACTTCGTGGATTACGGCGGCGGCGAGCGCGGCGGCGGTCGCCGCGCGGCGGTCGGCGTAAAGGCGGAGGGCGAGCACGTACACCGCGGCGACGGTGCCGACGCCCATCAGCGCCGCGAGCAGGCGGGACAGCCGCATCAGCCAGCCGAACTGCTCGAACGACCGGCTGTAGCACTTGGCGTCGCTGAGCTTGGCGCAATCGGCCGCAAGCTCGCCGCGCGCCCGCCACCACCAGAGCGACGGGGCATAGATCGCATGTGTGATCAGCGGCTGGAGGTAAGGGTACTTGTCCGTGCTGCAGCACCAGATCTGACCGATGCGCAACGGGATCTTGGGCGTCTGGTCGTCGTTCGACCACGAATGCTCGTTGGGCAGCCCCCAGCCGGCGCCGACGGTGTTCAGGGCGAGCGACAGCGCCAGCACGAGCATCAGCCCGCGCG
>JBDTSC010000477.1:0-2894 GCA_039931375.1 Ardenticatenales bacterium | reverse complement strand
ATCGCACGGCCAGCCGATCGGGCGCCACCAACCACGCCGCCTCGACCGTCTCGGTGAGCAGCGACGATTGCCACGCGACCCCTTTGTAGCGCGACACGGCGCGCCACGTCCAGCGGCTGCCGGGCAGCAGTGGGTAGGCGCGCAGCGCATCGCGAAACGCGGGAGGCACGCTGTCGCCGTCGACGGGCCGGCCGGCGGGCGTCGGCCACGTTGGGGCCGTCAGCGTCAGCGTCGTCGTCGGCGCAGCGGTCGTCGCCGCCGTCTGCGGCGCCGTGGGCGACGCGGTCGGCCGCGGCACGCTGCGCACGCGCGGCGGGGTGCTCGTTCGCCACAGGACGCCGACGTCCACGTTCATCCAATAGTCCATCGTGACCACGAGTCGCCGGCCGGTGCGCGCGTCGAACAGCGCGACGATCCTTTCGCGCGCCTCGGCCGAGCTGTTGCACGCGTCGATGGCGGCGCCGCTGCCGCCATGCGACTCTTCGAGCCCCATCGATAGCCCCCGCGTGCTGGCGATCACGACGATGCCCATGTCGGGCAGCGCTTCGTCGCCTTCCGCGGGGCCGACGCGCCACAGCTCGTCGGTTGAGCAGGCCTGCCCTGCCACGAAGACGCTCAGATCGGCGCGGGCGACGTAGCCGGCCCATTCGATGCGCGGCTGGCGCTTTGGGTCCAGCCACGAGCGCGCCTCAGAGCGCGCCTCGTCCAGCGTCATCGACACGGGCCACTCTGCGGCCGGGTCGACGGTGGGCCTCGCCGTACGCGTCGGCGTGGGCACGGGCGTTGTGCTCGGCGCGGGCATCGTGCTCGGCCCGCGCGTGGCGGATGGCCACGGCTCGCGTGTGGCGGACGGCCATGGCGACGGCCATGTGATCGGCGGGAACGTGGTGGTCGGGGCGGGGTTGGGGCGGCAGGCGGCGAGGGCGCCCAGCAGGGCGAGCGCCGCGGAGGCGGACGCGCCGCGCGTCAGGCCCGCCCGTGCCGCGGCGACGACAACCTTCATGGCGGCGGACTGGCGCCACGGTCGACGGCGCTGCGGTGCTCGATCCATCGGCGCCTCCCGTGATCAGCGCGCGATGAACGTCTGCCACTCCGCCAACGACGGCGCGTCGCCGTTGTCGAGGCGCGCACGCCATTGCTCATCGGTCAGACGATCGGACGAGGGTTGCACGAACTCGTACTGGCTGTAGATGCCGCCGCGCGTCAGAACCAGCTGACCTTCGATCGGGACGACGACGTAGAGCTCCATGATGCGGCCGGTGGCCTCGGTCAGCGCGCTGACGTACGGATCCTCCGCACTCGGAATGCCGGTCGCGACATCCGCGACGATGGCGGCGTCCTGGTCGTTCAAGACAGGTCTGTAGCCGCCGGGCTCGCTGTCGGGTGCGGGATCCGTGGCGGCCATCGTCAAGTGCTCGAGCCGTCCGCCGTAGAAGGCGATCAGCGCGTACTCGTCCTCGGTCAGCGGCAGACCCGACAGCTCCTTTTCGCTGATCACCTTCAGATCGAGCGCCAGCGCCGCGAGGTCGTCAAGCGTGCTCTTGAGGTCCGACGCCCCGTCCTCGGCCTCCGCCGCCAGCAGCCCGCGGCTCACCAGCCCGTCGCGCGTCATCCCCACGAGCGCGGCGATGCGGGCGTAGAACGCGGGCTCGGGCTCGACGTAGCCCTTGGGTACCTCAGGCGGCCCGCCGCCGGCCTCGGCCATCACCTGCTTGGCGTAGAGCAGCGTGTCATGTTTGATCTCGGTCCAGCTGCCGAGCACCGTGTTGAGATCCTTGCGGGTCCAGGCGTCGCTGGTCATGAAGCTTGGAAAGCCGCTGTCGGGCGCCTTCGGCTCGAGCAGCGGCCGGAACGTCGACAGCCACGACCAGTAGAGGTTCTCGTGCCACTGCGCCTCGGGCAACCCCGCGATCTCCGCGCGGACCTTGGCCATCTGCTCGGGGTAATGCAGGTGCTCCGGGCCGGTGGTCTCGCCCATGTCCTGGAGGATGCCGAGCGCCGCCTCGGAGCCGAAGGCGGCGGGAATGTCGAGACCCTTCGGAAGACCGCGGGCCTCTTCAAGGCGAGTGCCGACATTGCGCCAGACGAGCTGGCCAAAAACGTACTCGTCGAGCGTGAAGCGTTGGCCCATCATCCGTAGGCCCTTGGTGACCTTTTCCTTGTCCTCAAAGAACCACACGAACATCGAGTTGATCCGCGGCCCGGCCAACGTTTTGGCCAGTTCGTTGAACCGTGCGATCGCCGCATCGTCAGCCACGGCCGAAGCGTCGGCGCCGGCGCCGAAGGCCTGGTCCATGAGCGGCGCATAGTCCCGGTACGAGAGGTCGTCCGAGCCGCCGACGAAGAACGTCGTTGGCTCGTAGATGCGCGCCCACAGGTCGACGGCGGGCGTGCCGTTCACCTTGGTCGAGCGCAGCGCTTGGGTCAGCAGCAGGGCCGAGCGGGTCTCGTCGTCGACATTCAGCCGAAAGGTCATCCGCCCGTACCACATCATCGTGCGGAAGTAGCGCTCGAGCGCGGGCGAGCGCGTGTAGTGACCGCGCGGCTTGTACTGACCGTAGTCCTCGCGGTACACGTCCTTCGGGTTCAGCGACGCGAACACGGCGGACTCGCGCACCCCCTCGTGCGCGTCGATCAGCGCCAACTCGGCCCTGACGACGTCGCGCACGGCCTCGGGCGGCGTGCGCGATGGGTCGCCCAGCTGAGCCGCGACCGCGAAGTACGCCAGGTTGCGTTTGGCCGCACCCTCGGCGGCGGTGCCCTTCAGCGCGCGGACCTGCGCCTGCGTGGCCGTGAGCATGGCAAGCGTCAGGTCGTCGGCGGCCTTGAGGAAGTGACGGGTCTCGACGTCACGCAGCACCTTGTCGAACAGCAGATGGTAGACGTGGAGCACC
>JBDTSC010000476.1:0-2908 GCA_039931375.1 Ardenticatenales bacterium | reverse complement strand
CCAACCAACACCAGAGGGACATGCGCACGATGGCGATTCATCTCGGCGACACCGCGCCCGACTTCACGGCGGAGTCCACGGCGGGCACGATTCGGTTCCACGAGTACCTCGGCGACGGCTGGGGCGTCCTGTTCTCCCACCCGGCCGACTTCACGCCGGTGTGCACGACGGAGCTCGGCCGCGCCTCGGCGTTGAAGCCCGAGTTCGACAAGCGCGGCGTCAAGATGGTCGGGCTGTCCGTCGACGGGCTGTCGGACCACGCGAAGTGGAGCGCCGACATCGAGGAGACCCAGGGCACCGCGCTGAACTTCCCGCTCCTGGCCGACCCGAACCGCACCGTCGCCGATCTCTACGACATGGTGCCGCCGGCCGCCGCGAACAACCTGACCGTTCGCTCCGTGTTCGTCATCGGGCCGGACAAGAAGGTGAAGCTGACGCTCACCTATCCCGCCAGCACGGGCCGCAACTTCGACGAGATCCTGCGCGTGATCGACTCGCTGCAGCTCACGGCGAAGTACTCCGTCGCAACGCCGGTCGATTGGAAGCAGGGCGAGGACGTCGTGGTGCTCCCGTCGATCACGGACGCCGAGGCGGACGTGAAGTTCCCGAAGGGCTATCGCAAGATCAAGTCATACCTGCGCATCACGCCGCAGCCGGACCGCTAGGCGATCCCGCCATGGGCGGCGGTCACCGCATCGGCGCGAGCGCGCGTGCGAGCGCTGCGGTGATCGCCGCCCACGGACGCGGCACGGCGGCGAAGAGGTCGCGCCGAGCACCAAGGAGACAGGCAGGTGGGGCGGAAAGACATCGACTCGGCGCTCGATGATGCCTTCGAGGATGACGATCCGCTGGAGGACAACGGGGACGAGGATGACGAGGACTTCGACGACGACGAACTCGACGACGATGACCGGGACGACGTCCTCGACGACGAAGGCTCGTTCGACGAGGACGACGATTCCGGAAGCGACGAGGACGACCTCGATTCCCTCGATTCCCTGGACGACCTCGAGCAAGAGGTGTTTTTCCGCTGTCCGTGGTGCGCCGCGACGGTGTCGGCGCTCGTGGAGCTGTCGGACGCCGCACAGAACTACATCGAGGACTGCGAGGTGTGCTGCAGGCCGATGACGCTGCACGTTTGGCGCAGCGGTCGCCGCGTGCGGGTGGAGGCGCTCGCGGGCGGGTGATGTCGACGCTTGGGCGCTATCGCGGAGAGCCTGTTGGCCGTTTGATCACGGAGCGACGCCAGTCCTGCCTACCCCAACCGCCACTCCCGGCGCAGCAGCCCGTACAACCCCGTGTCCGACACCTCGCCCTCCACGATCCAGCGCTCGCGCAGGTGTCCCTCCTTCACGAACCCGAGGCGCTCGAGCGAACGCGCGGACGCTTCGTTGCGCGGGTCGATGTCCGCCTCGATCCGGTTCAGGTCCAGGTCACGGAACCCGAACGCTACGAGCGCGATCAGCGCCTCGTGCATATAGCCATTGCCCCAGGCCGCACGCGCCAGCGCGTAGCCGATCTCCGCGCGCCGACACTGCGGCACGAGATCGAACAACGTGCACGTGCCGATCAGCGCGCCCGTCGAGTGAACCTCGATGCCCAGCCGCACGTACGCGCCGTCCGCGTGGGCGCGCACGTCCTTGGCGATCAGCTCGTGCGCCGCCGCATCGGACGTCCACGGAGCGGTGCTCCAATAGCGCATCACGGCCGCGTCGGAGAACACGGCGTACAAGGACGCCGCGTCGGACGGCATCAACGGACGCAGGCGGAGGCGTTCGGTCGTGAGGACGACGTCTTCGAGGGATCGCACGCCCCGATCATAGCCGATCCGCGGCCGCGTCCCTGCAGGGCGAACGCATTCTGGCGCAGCCCGCGCGTCCCTGGAACATTGCGCGCGATCGGCCTACATTTCGGGCGGTCAGACGAACCCGGTCCTCGCCGCGCATCACCCAAGACCCTGCAACCCGCCGTTCGCCGCCCGTCGCTCGCCCCAACACCCCATAGTGAGGAGTCCACACGATGCACCGCACCGCCGCTCCCGAATCGCCCCCGCCGCCCTGCCGACGACGACCGCGATCCCGCCCGCTCCTCGTAGCCGCCGTGTTGATCGCAGCGTCGACCGTCCTCCTCGCCGTCGCGGCCGACCCTGGCGGCTCGTCCATCGCCCAGACCTTGGAATCCCGCCTGTACTTCCCGGTCCTCGCGCGTCGATGGCCGGCGAACAGCTGTCAGAACCCGCTCGACCAGGCGACCGCCGTCGACCAGGCCAAGACGCTCGCGGAAACCAAGGGCCTCGGCCCCCTGCCCGGCGAGGTCCGCCCGCAGCTGATCGCCGCCGACCTCCTGGCGGCCGTCGACTACGACGAGCGCTTCGGCGCCGTGGACCGCTGGTCGCTCCTGAAGAGCCGCCCGCCGACGCCGGCCCCGTGGAATTGCTACTGGCGCGTCGAGCTGCGCGGCGACGGCCGCTACCTCGGCGAGCGCCCCGGCACCGCCCCGTTCAACGTGAACCACTTCGTCGACGTGTTCGCCGCCGAGGCGTGCGATGCGTGCGAAGGGATGTGGCTGATCGAACGGCGCACCGAACCGACGGCGACCGCGACGGCGACGGCGACGGCCGCCGCGGATTCGACGGATACGCCCCAGCCGACGGAGCCCTCGGGGCCGACGAACACGCCCGCTGTGGCGGCCACCTCGACGGTGTCAGCCACGACGACGGCGACGGCGACGATGTCGGCCACGATGTCGGCCACGACAACGGCAACCGCGACGTTGTCCACGACGCCGACAGACGTGTTGCCGTAGGCGGTGGCGTGCCCAGCGGCAGAGATCGATGTCACCCATCCACCACTTGCAGGGCGAACGCATTCTGGCGGAGCCCGCGAACGCCCGGAGACTGAAGTCTCGG
>JBDTSC010000475.1:0-2917 GCA_039931375.1 Ardenticatenales bacterium | reverse complement strand
CGGCCCCGCTCGAAGCGGAGGTCGACGCCCTGCGATCACGGCTGGCGCGTCTCGAGAAGGAGGCGGAGTCGCACGCCCACGAGCGTGCCAAGCTCGAACGGCTGGCGACCTTCCCAGAGCAGAACCCGAACCTCGTGGTCGAGACGGACCGCGACGGCCGTGTCACGTACGTGAACCCGGTCGCGCGCGACGTCATGCCCGATCTCGATGCCGCCAGCACCAGCCACGTCTTCCTGCGAGGCCTCGACGCGATCATCGCCGCGTTCGAACAGGGCGCGTCCGACAAGGTGTGGCGCGAGGTGGACACCGGCAGCGCGATCTTCGAACAGCAGATCACCCGCACGCAAGAGGGCGATCGCATGGTCGTGCGGGTCTACGCGCACGATGTCACGGCGCGGCGGCGGGCCGAGGCCGCCATCCAGACGCTCGCGCGCCAGGTCGTGATGGCGCAGGAGGAGGAGCGCCACCGCGTCAGCCGCGAGCTGCACGACGAGGCGGGCCAGGCGCTCACGGCGCTCAAGATCAGCCTCCAGCTGATCCGGGACGATCTGCCCGCCCGCCTGACGCGCGTCGCCGGCGAGATCGACGACGTGATCGGCTTGGTGGACCACACGCGGGAGTCGCTGCGGGCGCTCGCGCATGGCCTCCGCCCGCCGGCCCTCGACGCCCTCGGCGTCGTCGCGACGATCGAGGATCACTGCCGGGCGTTCGGCCAGCGCACCGGGCTGCGGATCGAGTTCCGCGCCGCGCCCGACGCCGCTGGGCTCGTGTTGCAGGATGCCGCCAGCATCTGCCTGTACCGCTGCGTCCAGGAAGCGCTGACGAACGTGGCGCGCCATGCCGGGGCGACGGACGTGACCGTGACGTTCGATCGCTCCGAGGCCGCCGTCCGCGTCACTGTGGCGGACGACGGCGCCGGCTTTGACACGGACGCGCGCCCGGAAGGGCAGGGCGCCGGGCTCGGCCTGGTCGGCATGCGCGAACGGCTCGAGCTGCTCGGCGGCGGGCTGACCGTCGACGGCACGTTCGGGCGGGGCGTTCGTCTCGTCGCGACGCTGCCGCTGCCGGAGCCGGCCGTCGGGGATGCGGATCCGCCGACGCACAACCCGTTGCCGCGGGACCCACGAAGGCAGGCCCACCCGTGATCCGTGTCGTGATCGCCGATGACCACCGCCTGGTCCGTGAGGGCATCCACGCCCTGCTCGACAAGTCCGGCGACATCCGCGTCGTGGGCGAGGCCGGCGACGGCGCCGCGGCGCTGGAGATGGTTCGCGCTTTGGAGCCGGACGTGCTGGTCACGGACATCAGCATGCCGGGCCTTTCGGGCCTTGAGGCGACGGCCCAGCTCACCGCCCTCGGCCTGAAGACGGCCGTCGTGGTCCTCACGATGCACGCCGAGGAGGCGCTGGCGCGGCGGGCGCTGGCCGCCGGTGCGCGCGGCTACGTCCTCAAGGACTCCGTGACGGACGAGCTGCTCCTGGCGATCCGCGCGGCCTGGCGCGGCGGCACGTACCTCAGCCCGGTCGTATCCGCCGCTCTCCTCACCGCGCCGCGCCCGACGGAATCGGACGGCGCGGGCACGGAACCCGCCGCCCTGACCACCCGCGAACGGGAGGTGCTGCGACTGATCGGCCTGGGCCACACGAACCGCGCGATCGCCAGCGTCCTGTCGATCAGCATCAAGACCGTCGAGCGGCACCGCACCCAGCTCATGGCCAAGCTGGACGTCCACAACCTGGTCGATCTCGTCCGCGTCGCGATCCGCCGCGGTTTGATCGAACTGGACGGCTGAGGCGTCGAGGTTCTGGCCCGCTTCAGCCGCCGGCGCTCTGGCATCAGCGGCCTTCGATTCGTCGTCCGGCCCGTCCCGGGTTGCTACTCCGTCGCCACCGTCGGCGTGCCATCACCCGGCGGGAGCGAAGAAACGAGCCCGCAGTAGACGAACCGTGTCTGCCAAACACGGTACAGGTGCTCGTCCGATCCGACGCGAAACACAACGTCCGTGACGGCCAGCGGCAGCGTCGACACGCCGCTGGAGAACGCCGCGCCGGCCGTCGGCTCGGGCGTGCCTGGGCACGCGAGGTTGGTCGCGAAGGACGGGCCGCTGTGGTCCAGGGCGATATCGAGGCCCGGCGGCAGCCGGTCCGCGAGATCGCGCCGGATCGTCTCCAGGACCGCCGGATCCGCGCCGGGCGGCACGAGCGCGTTCTGCGCGCAGCGCCGGACGACGATGGCGCCGGCGTGGCCGCGGTTCGTGTGGTAGTCCGCGGTCGTCAGGCCGGCCGTCAGGCGAACCTGGTAGCCGGGCACCAGGGCTTGGGTATACATCTCGTCCGGCTGCGGGCAGCCGAGGGCGCTGTCCGGCCACGTCACCTCGCGCACGGCGACGATCCGCGCTGGTTCCGCGTCGGACGTCAGCGAGTCCGCGAAATCAGCCAGCGCTGCTTGCACGGCTGGGAGTTCGCGCAGCGCGGCCGGAACGTTCTCGGTCTCGTCCGCTCGCCCCGCCGAACCGGCCGCAGGTGGCAGGCTGCCCGGCGGCGTCGTTGCTGCCGCCCCGCCGTCGATCACGAGTCCGTGCTCGTCGACGGCCGACCCTTTGCCGCAGCCGCCGAGCAGAGCGCCGGCCGCCAGCAGGGCGAACAAGCTGGCCGCGGGCGGGCGGCGCACGCCGGGCGCGCGGTTCCGTTGCTTGGCGCGGCCGCAGTTCGTGTCGTCATCGTCCATCGCCCCCTCCGTCGCCCGCGTCGGAGTGTCAGAGTGCAGGCCGACGGCGGAACGCAGTCGAGCATAGCGCAGGTGGGGCAGCCGGCGAAGTGGGGATTGTGGGGTGCGGGAAGAGGAGGGAAGGGAAGGGAAGGAGGCGTGCAGAGCCGCAGGGCCTCGGCGGGGGTGGCGGGGCGCCTGAGTTCGTGCG
>JBDTSC010000474.1:0-2919 GCA_039931375.1 Ardenticatenales bacterium | reverse complement strand
CGGCGGGGCCGGCGGGGCCGGCGGCGCGCCCACGTCGGCGTCGGAAGGCGCGGGCTCCTCCGGGGCGGCATCGGCCGGCGCCTCGTCGACCGGCGCGCCGTCCCGGACCGGGGCGGCCGGTTCGGCGCCGGCAGGTCGGTCGTCATCACCCGCCGCCGCGGCCGCGACGGGATCGGGCCCGACAACGGCGCCCGTATAGTAGTAGTCGATGATCTCCTCCGCCGTGGAGCCCCATTCGGCCAGCACGGCCGCGCCCTCTTGGCTCAGCCCTGCTCCGTGGCCATAGCGGACCGCGTACGGGTCGGGCGAGGCGACGGAACGAAGGTAGTCCACCGTGCGACCGCCACAGCACGGGCTGTCCTCGCTGTTCAGCGTCCGGTCCGCGGCGCGCGCAAAGTACAGCGTGCTGAACAGGGCGCCGTCCAGCCGGGCGGCCAGGCCGCTGGTGGCCTCGACCGCGGCGTCGCTGATGTCGTAGTGGACCGGTCGCCAGACCTGCGTCCGCGTGGTAGTGTCGACGTTCGCGTCGAGCCCGCGCTCGCACGTTCGGGGGTCGCCGGCGGATTCCGGCAGGCAGTGCGCCGCGGCGTACGTGCGCGAGGCGATCGCCTGCGCCTTGAGCGCTTCGAGAGAGCGGCGGAAGATCCAGCCCATCTCGGCCGGCACGACGCCCTTGAGGTACTCGTCCGTGGCCAGCGTCATGATCTTGCCCTCGGGCATGAGGACGCGGATCGTCGATGGCACCTCGGTCACGGCGGCGGTGGCGGTGATCCGCTGCGGCGAGACGTCCTCCAGGGCGGCGGGCGGCGAAGCGGTGACGGGCATCGTCGACGTGACCGCAGCGGTGGCGGTCACGTCCGAGCGCGCGCGCACGGCATCGACGACCGTACGGGCATCGTCGCCGGTGGCCACCAGCGGCGGCAACGACACATCGACGCGCACCTCGCCGTCGCCGATCAGCGGGTCGATCTCGTGTTCGATGTTCGTGACGCCCTGATAGCCCGGGGCGGTGACACGGACGCGGTACGCGCCCGGCGGCAGGCTGAGACGATACGTGCCGCTGGCGTCCGTGAGCCCATCAGCCTGGCCGGCGCGGACGCGGACGCCGACCAGCGGGCGGCTGGTGACCATGTCCGTGACCCGGCCGATGAGCCGACTGCTCGCCGGATCGCCGATCGCCGTGGTCCGATCGCCCTGGGCTGTGACATGTGCTGTCCGAGACGCGCGCGCGGTCGCCGCGACGCCGAGCGCCACGGCCGCGGCGGCGATGGCGACGAGCGCGGCGGGGCGGATGGATCGGCGGCGGACGGGTTGGAACGGGGTCATCCGTCGTCCTCCGGGGCTTGGAACAGGCGCGCGAAGTCGCCGTCGAAATCCGAGAGGAACGCCGTGGCGTCCAGCACGTCGTCCCGATCGATCGGTCGGAGGTGATGGAAGCGGCGCAGCTCGGTGTTCGTCAGCTCGCTGGCCGGTTCGGTATGGATTTGGCCGTCTTCACTGCGCACGACGGCGCGAATGAGGGCAAGGCCGTAGCACTGATCGCAGACGGCCGCAAGGTCCCAGATCCGATCGCTTGTCTGATGGAGAACGTGGACGTTCTCGACATGATAGACGCCGCGGCAGTCCTTGCATCGCGCGTGGTCGACGAGGAAGCGTATAACCCGTTCCGACGTCGATTCGTCCATGGCTGCGCACCTCGCTCGCCCCACGTCCGGCGCGGCGGAACCGCGTCATTGGCGTCAGCGGCCTCGGCGCCCCCGGCGTCCCCGGCCTTCGTCGTCCTCGTCGTCATCGTCGTCGCCGATGTCGGTGACGGTCACCTTGCCCCAAGCGTCGTCCTCGTCCGACGTCTCGACCGGCTTGTCCGCTACAAGCTCACCGTCCGCCTCGACGATCACCTTGATGATGGCATCGATGCCGAGCATCAGGTGGATCGGCACGGCGTGCTCCCCCAGCGAGCGGATCGTGTCGTCCAGGACGATCTTGCGGCGGTCGACGGCCGTGCCCAGCTGAGCCTCGAGCGCCTCGGCGATGTCCGTGGCGGTGATCGAGCCGTACAACCGGCCGGTCTCGCCGACGCGCGCCTTGAACGAGACGGTCTCGCGGCCGATCTTGGCGGCCAGGTCGTTCATCTCGGCACGGGCGCGGTCAAGGCGGCGTGTCTCGGAGCGCTTGAGGTCGCCGATCTGCTTGAGCGCGCCGGGTGTGGCCAACATCGCCAGCCCCTGCGGGATCAAGTAGTTCCGGCCGAAGCCATCCGCCACCTTGCAGATGTCGCCGACCTGGCCGACCTTGGATACATCGGTCTTGAGAATGACTTGCATGGGAAACCTCTCAGCGGTAGATCAGCGGACGATTGTAGTGTGGGAATCGGCATCGGGGCAAGCCGTGAATCCCGGGCGGTTAGCTCTTGTGCTTCACCTCGATCGTCCGGCTCTCCTCGCGCCCATCCTTGAACTTGTAGATGAGCTTGAGCTCGATCTTCTTCTCCGAGAAGCAGATGTCCGGCTGCCGCCCGCTGGCGGCGACCGAGTTCGCCTTGCCGCCCCACTCCAGCCGGACGTCGGTGACGTTCTCGGTGCGCCAGTTGACGGCAATGCACATCTGGTCTTTGGGCACTTCGAACTGGCCGTTGTCCGGATAGAACTCGATCACCGGCTCGCCGCTGTTCGCGGTCGGAGCGGCGGTCGGCTGGACGACGGCGGCCTGCGTCGCCACGACCGTCGGCTGCGCCGCGACCGGGCTCGGCGCGACCGCGGCGACGGTCGGCACCTGCGTCGGAACGATTTCCGTCGCCGTGGCCGTCGGCGTGAGCGTGGCGGTGGCGGTGACGACCGGCGCCTCGGTGACCGGCACGACCGTCGCGGGCTCGGGCAGGGCGGTCGACGGCGCGGGCTCGGGCGTCGCCGTCGGGGGCGT
>JBDTSC010000473.1:0-2925 GCA_039931375.1 Ardenticatenales bacterium | reverse complement strand
GTCACCGGATCGCCGCCGAGGACGACGCTGCAGCTCTCGAGCGTCTTGTCGATCGACAGGTCCGCCAGACCATTGATGCGCGTGCACACGTCGTCGAAGTTGTTCTTCACGAGGCCGCTGTCCTGCGCGCTCGTGATGGTGGCCCGGTTGTGCGCGAAGGCGGTGTAGCCGCCCGTCGCCTGACCGTACGCGGCGCACATCTCGCCCGGATCACCGTCGCCGCGCTGGTCGAGCACGTAGCCCGAGTCGACGCGGCCGATCAGGTCGAACGTGAACGAGTCGCCGGCCTTGACGTCGCCGAGGTCGGTGAACATCGCCATGTTCTTGATGTTCAAGCTCGCCAGCCGGATGGTCTGTCGAGTGTTCAGCCCATCGCCGCTCACCACGGTGCAGTTCACGACGTCGTTCGGGTCGATCGATTCGCAGCGCTGGAACACGACGCCCTGCGGCAGCAGGTCTTCGACCCGCACCGCCGACGCCGTCGATGGGCCGTTGTTGCCGAACATGATCCGCCACCGGATCAGATCGCCGGCGATCGCCGGATCGTTCAGCGCGGTCTTCATGATGAACACGTCCGCCACCCGCGTGACCGTCACGTTCGCCGGGGCGGACGTGTTGTTCGCGGCGCACGGATCGGCCGTCTTGCTGGTGACCGTGGCCGTGTTCGCCAGGATGCCCGGCGCCGCCATGGTGTCCACCTTGCCGACGATGAAGATCGTGGCCATCCCGCCCGCCGGAAGGTCGCCGACCTGGCAGCTGATCTGCTGCGGGCTGGCCGGGTTCTGGCGGCAGACCGCGCCCGAGGCGCTCTGGAACGTCAGGCCCGCCGGCAGCGTGTCCACCACGCTGACCGCCTGCGCCAGGCTCGGGCCATTGTTCGTGACCATGATCGTGTACTGCACGATCGTCTGCCCGGCCACCACCGTCGGCGGCTCGGCGGTCTTCGTGATCGCCAGGTCGGCGGCCGTCGACACCGTGGTCAGGTTGTGGGCGTAGTTGTTCTGGTTGTTGGCGTCCAGCAGCGATGATGTGACGTTGGCGTCGTTGACCAGGATCAATCCGCCCGACAGGTTCGGATCCGTCTTGCCGACGATCGTGATCGTCTTCACCTGCCCGACGGTCATCCCGTCCAGGCCGCAGGTGAGGACGTCGATCGCCGAGCCCGCCGTGCCGGCGTTGCACGCGCCGCCGCCGCTGACCGCGATGCTGGTCACCGCGAACCCGCTCGGCAACCGGTCGCGAACGATGACGTTCTCGGTGACGTTCGGGCCGTTGTTCGTCACGGTCAGGACGTACGTGAGGTTGCGGCCCGCGGTCACGGCGTTGGACGTCGGCGTCGTCGCCAGGGCGCAGTTCGCCGGGCCCGGGTTCATCACCTCACCCGTCGCGGCCTTGGTCACCGACATGTCGGCCAGCAGCGTGATGTCGTGCTCGACGTAGCCGGTGTTGTTGCCCGTGTTCGGGTCCTCGGCATCGGCGGAGCGCGCCGTGGCCACGTTGTTGACGCTCTTGGATGTCGTCGAGCGCACGACGATGGTCACCTGCGCCGTCGTGCCGGTCGGGATGCTCCCGATCGTGCACGCCAGCGTGAGCGACTGGTTCGCGGCCTGGATCGGCGCCGGGGAACATGTGGCGCCGACCACCGAGCGGAACTCGAACCCGCCGTCCGCCTTCAGGATGTCCTGCACGACCACGCCGCCTGCGTCCGACGGACCGAAGTTGTCCACCAGGATCGTGTAGATCAGGTCCTCGCCGGTGCGGACGTTGCCGTCCGGCTTGCCGAACTTGCGCACGGACAGGTCGGCGACCCGGTTCGTCACGACTTCCGCGACGGCCGTGTTGTTCGCGGCCGCCGGATCCGGCGTCGACGACGTGACGCGGGCGTTGTTCGTCAGCGTCAGGTTGTCGGCCACGTTGGGCGCAACAGTCACCTCGACGTCGAACTCCACAGTCTGGCCCACCAGCAGCGTGCCCAGGTTGCACGTCACGTTCTGGCCGGCGGCGGTGCAGCTGTCCTGGTCGGCGACGAACGTCACGCCCGCCGGCAGGGTGTCGAGCACCTGCACGTTCGCGGCGTCCGACGGCCCGTTGTTGCGCACCGTGATCGTGTACCGGAAGTTCCGGCCCGGCACGACGACCAGGCTGTTCGCCAGCTTGGCGATCGAGAGGTCCGCCGACGCGTTCACCGGCGTCACGACCGTGGCCACGTTGTTCGCGAACGACGGGTCCGACGTCTGCGATCGCACGATCGCCGTGTTCGTCAGGTTGCCGGCGAAGCCGGGGTTCACGATCGTGTTGACGTAGATCGTCACGAGCTGGCTGGGCAGCAGGTCGCCCAGCTGGCACGTCACGCCGCCCGCCGGCACGTTCGCGCACGACGCGCCGGGCGCGCCGATCACGACCGCGTTGACGAACGACACCCCCGCGGGCAGCGTGTCCACCACGACGGTGCTCTTGGCCGTCGACGGGCCGCCGTTGCCGATGGTGAGCGTGTATTGCAGCGGCTGGCCGGCGGTGGCCGGGTTCGGCGCGCCGGACTTGTTGATCGACAGGTTCGCCGAGGCGCCCACCGGGGTGAGCGTGGTGGCGCGGTTGTTCGCGTTCAGGACATCGAGGACGTCCGAGGCGACCATCACGTCGTTCTCGAGGATGTGCCCGTCGGGCAGGCTCGCGTCGACGTTCGCCGTCAGCGTCACCAGCGCGCTCTCACCGTTGAGGAGCGTCCCGAGGTTGCACTTCAATTGGTCGATCGCGCTGCCGGCCGTCCCGGTCGTGCAGCCGCCCGTCGCGCCCGCCGGCAGGTTGGCCGAGAAGCCCGTGACGACGATGCCGCTCGGCAGCCGGTCCATGAGCACCGTGTTCTCGGCGATGCCCGGCCCGTTGTTCACGACGCGCATCGTCCAGATGATCGACCCGCCGGCGACG
>JBDTSC010000472.1:0-2929 GCA_039931375.1 Ardenticatenales bacterium | reverse complement strand
CGATCCGGGCGGGCGTTCGATGCGAACGCGTGTTCGCATGCGATTGTAGCGACGGGCGGCGGGGGTGTCCAGGGCTCCCGCCGCCGCCGCGGGGCGCCGAACAGGGCGTCGAGGGAATCGCGGATCGTCGTCGCGGCGTCCGTTGCGCCGGAGTGCGCTCTGACGCATGATCGCGTCTGTCGCCGACAACCCAACCGGCGGTCCGTGCGGCGGTTGACGTTCGGGTGCGATCGGAGGCACGAATTGGCACGCGAGATGCCGGCCGTGGTGGCTCGCATGCGCGTCACGATCCACCAGGACGATCTGGACGACGAGGCCAACATCCACGTGCGGGAGTTGGTTCTGCGGTAGGCACCTACCCCGCGCCGTCGACCAGCGCGGCGACGAGCCCTCGCGGATCGCCCGTCCGTGCCACCGCGCCCATCACGGCCACCCCCGCCGCGCCGGCCGTACGGCATGCGGCCGCGGCGCCGCCCGACTCGATGCCGCCGAGCGCGACGATGGGAACGGCGACGGCGCGCGCCACATCGGCGAGCCCACCGAGGCCGATCGCGGGTCCGTAGCCCGGCTTGCTGGCCGAGCCGAAGATCGGGCTGAGCGTCGCGTAGTCCGCCCCCGCCGCGCCGGCGCGTTCCGCTTCCCCATGATCGTGCGCGCTCTGGCCGACGAGGATGTCCGCGCCGAGCGCAGATCGCACGGCCGCCACATCGCCCGCGCCGGCGTGGCGCGGCAGGTGTACCCCCGCTGCACCCGCGGCGCGAGCGACCGGAATGGCGAACTCGGCAGGGCCGGCGACGAGGACGGTCGCCCCGAACGGCGCCGCCTGCGCGGCGATGGCGGCGGCGATCGCGGCCTGGCCGTCCGCCGAGAGGTCCTTTTCTCGCACGACGAACCAGCGACAGCCGCCCGCGAGCGCCGCCGCGACGACATCGTCCAACGGCCGGAGCGATGCGCGGCGATCCGTGATGACCAACAGCGGCGGCTCGGGAAGCGGACGGGGCGCGCGTGTCACGCGTCCGTCGGCCTGGACCACGGCGCGTGCGGGGCGTGGTCGCATCCGCGCCGCGTCGCCGCCGCGGATCGCCGCCTCGTCGACATCGACCGTTCGCCGGCGATCGCTACTTCACCCGGAACGCGCCCGCCACGAGGTCCTGCGGGAAGTAGCCCCCGACGCGCTGGCCCTCGGCGTAGCGGTAGACGGCGGCCGTGTAGATGCTTTGGAGCGCGCCTTGAACGAGGCCGATCAGCACGAACGCGCTCGCGCAGATCGCCACGACGCCGACGAGCAGCGCCAACGACCCGCTCGCGGCGCTGAGGGCGATCGCGACGCCGCCGACGAGGATCGTCGCGAGGTACGCCAAGCCGAAGACGAAGCCCATGCCAAGCCCGCCGGCCAACTGCTCGCCCCACGTCCGCTTGAGGAGCGATGCGCTGCGCTTCACCGCGGCCACCGGACCGAGGCCCTCGGCCACCAGGACCGGCACGACCAGCGCGGACGCGATCGTCCAGGCCAGGCCGCCGAAGCCCGAGATCACCTGGCCCGCCCGCCCGCCGCGGTCGGCGATCGCCCGCAACACGACGCCGACGGTGGCTGCCATGGCGGCGTAGCCGAGGATGTGCGCCAGATGCGAGTTGGCGACGCGGAAGCCGTCGGCGACGGTGGGATCCCCCCCGTCGAGGCGGATCATCGCCGCCCCGACAAGGGCCGAGTTGAAGTAGAAGATCACGGTGTACTGGACCACGTAGAAGGCAAACAGAAAGAGATAGCCGCCGATGCCGCGATCCGTGTTCCGCGCCATCACCTCTTGTGTGAACCCGGTGAGCCAGGCCGGCACGAAGAAGCTGGCCGCCACGATCAGCGCGGCGATGCCGGAGACGATGGGAAACACGAGCAGCTCGGTGTCGTCGCGCAACACGGCGGCGCTGGCCTTGACCAGCCGCCAGCTATTGGACAGGCGTTGCATCACGTCGGGACTCCTGGATGGGCTGGATGGGCTGGATGGGCTGGATGGGCTGGATGGGGCTTGGACGATGGGTCGGCCGCGGAATCGGTCGACGACGGGCGGCGAGGATCGCTCGCGAACGGTCCGTTCGTTGCGCCGGTCGGTGTCTACGCGACCGGCGCGTCACGGTTGCAGCTTGCCCGCCCCGCGCGCCGCTGTCAACCGACGTCCAGCATGCCTTCCAGCGGGCTCGACGCCTTGGCGTACAGCCGACGTGGGATCCTACCGGCCCCATGCGCCAGCCGCCCCGCCTCGAGCGCAAGGCGCATCGCCCGCGCCATCGCCACCGGATCGCGCGCGCCGGCGACGGCGGTGTTCAGCAGGACGCCGTCGTAGCCCAGCTCCATCGCCAGCGCCGCGTCCGAGGCCGTGCCGACGCCGGCGTCGACGATCAGCGGAACATCGAGCAGTTCGCGGATGATCCGCAGGTTGTACGGGTTCGTCAGCCCCATCCCGCTGCCGATCGGCGCCCCGAGCGGCATGACGGCGGCGCAACCCAGGTCCGCCAGCTTGCGGCACGTCACCGGGTCGTCGTTGCAGTACGGCAGGACGATGAAGCCGTCGCGGACGAGTTCTCCGGCCGCCTGCACGAGCTGCTCGACGTCCGGGAACAGCGTCTCGTCGTCGCCGATCACCTCGAGCTTCACCCAGTTCGTCTGCAACGCCTCGCGCGCCAGCTGCGCCGTGAGCACGGCCTCGCGCGCCGTGTAGCAGCCCGCCGTGTTCGGCAGCAGGTGGTAGCGCCCGCCGAGGACATCGAACAGCCCCTCACCGCCGCCGTCCACCTTCACCCGCCGCATCGATACCGTGACGATCTCGGCGCCGCTGGCGGCGATCGCGTCCAGCATCACCTGCTGGTTCGGGTAGCGCGACGTGCCGATGAGCAGGCGCGACGTGAAGGCCTTGCCGGCGATGACGAGGGGGTC
>JBDTSC010000471.1:0-2960 GCA_039931375.1 Ardenticatenales bacterium | reverse complement strand
CGAGCGGCACTTCGTCCTGCTCGTCCCACCGGTCATCGAGGGAGTTGGTGTCATGTGCGGCGACGACAACCGCGTCATCAGTGCGGAAAGGCTCTCCCCCGTTATTGCCAAAGCGGGTGACGGCGAAGTAGGGGTTCGACGTGCCACATGCGGCGACGATCGGGCCTCCAGAGCCGGCGGGGGCGTCCTGGGAAGCCGCGAAGGGCGGGAGGGCGAAGCAATTTGCTTCGCCCCTACAGGTCGATGATCTGGCCGCGGTCGGGGACGTCGACCGGGCCCATGCCATTGGTGCGTAGGTCCGCGGCTAGGGCCATCGCGGCGTCTACCTCGCCGTGGACCAGGAACGTGCGCTTTAGGCCTGCGCCGCGGGCGTGGACGCCTTCGGCCCAGGTGACCAGCTCGTCGTGGTCGGCGTGGGCGCTGTAGCCGGTGATGCTGGAGATCTCGGCGCGGACGGGGTGGGACTCGCCGTAGACCAGGACGGGGCTCATTCCGTCCAGGATCTTGCGGCCGAGCGTGTTCTCGGCTTGGAAGCCGACGAACAGGACCGTCGTCGTGCGGTCGCCGATGTGGTTCTTCAGGTGGTGGAGGATCCGGCCGCCCTCGCACATGCCCGACGCCGCGATGATCACCGCCGGCCCTTGGAGCGTGTTGAGCATCTTGGACTCGTCGGCCGTGCGGGTGAAGCGCAGGCCGGGGAAGCCGAGCGGGTCGTGGTCGCGATCGGCGGCGATGATCGCGGCCATCTCGGGGCGGAACGCTTCGGGATGGCTCCGCAACACCTCGGTGACCTTGATCGCCAGCGGGCTGTCGACGAACACCTGCACCCGCGGCAGCTGGCCGGACTCGACCAGTTCGTTCAGCCGGAACAGGATCTCCTGCGTGCGGCCGACGGCGAACGCCGGGATCAGCAGCTTGCCGCCTTCCTTCACCTTGCGGGTGACGATCTGGCGCAGCAACTCCTTGGCCTCGCCGGTCCCGTCATGGTTGCGGTTGCCGTACGTGCTCTCCATGATCAGGATCTCGGCGCCCTCGGGCAGCTCCGGCTCGGGCACGATCGGCATGCCGGTCCGGCCGATGTCGCCGCTGAACACGAGCCGCCGCCGCTTTTCGGGCCCGTGCGGCTCGGCGGACGGTTCGGAAAGGTCCAGGATCACGCTGGCCGCGCCGATGATATGGCCCGCGAAGACCAGCCGCGCCTCGACGCCGGGGATCGGCGTGAAGGGCTGGTGGAACGGCACCGCCTCGATCAGACCCAGCGTCGCCTCGACGTCGGCGGTCGTGTACAACGGTTCGAACGGCCGTTCGTGCCGCGCCTCGCGCCGTCGGTTCACGTACTCGACGTCGCTCTCTTGGATGTGCGCGGAGTCCAGCAGCATCGGGCTGCACAGGTCTTTGGTGGCCTCCGAGGTGTAGATCGGCCCGCGAAAGCCGTTCTTCACCAGCGAGGCCAGGTTGCCGCTGTGGTCGATGTGGGCGTGGGACAGGATCACCGCGTCGATCGAGCGCGCATCGAACGGCAGCACCCGGTTGCGCTCGAAGGCGATCTTGCGCGGGCCTTGGTACAGGCCGCAGTCCAGCAGCAATCGCCGGCCGCCGACGATCACCAGGTGCATCGAGCCGGTCACGGTGCGCGCGGCGCCCCAGAATTGGAGTTGCATCGGCCACTTCCCCTTGCGCCCGTTCGCCCGAGTCCGATCGTCCGCGCCATGCGGCGATCGAGCGACCACGGGCCTTTGCGGCGATCACCGGCTCATCGACCGGCCTTGTTCAGGGGCAAATGGTATCACGCCAGAACTCCTCATATCATTCGGCGCTCATCTTGCGTCATAGTTCTTTGCAGCGCCCGCCGGACGCGCCAGCTTGGCCTACCCCGACGCCGCGACCGGACCTGCCCCGAGTGATGGGACCCCCCACCCCCTGATTTGAGAGGCGTATGTGCACCGTATTTCCTTTGCCCTTGAGCGACAGTCTCCACCCGAGCGAAGCATGATGGCCGTGATGCGGCGGATTGCGACGCCCTGCATCAGCCCGCCGTGCCCCCACGGTCGGGAGGCGGGGCGATGAGCGTCGAGAGCATCCGTAACACGACCTCGCCGCCGCGCGTTATCACCGACAAGCCGGACAACGGTGAAGCCGCCGTCAACCTCGACGAAGAGCGACAGCTCGCCGGAAAGGCGTGCGGCGGTGACCGCCAGGCGTTCGGTGCGTTGTATGAGCGGTATGTCGATCGGATCTACCGCTACGTGTACTTCAAGGTCGGCAACCGGTCCCAAGCCGAGGATCTGACGAGCCAGACGTTCCTCAAGGCCTGGGACGCGATCGGCGACTACGAGTGGCGGGATCACCCGTTCGGCGCCTGGCTCTTCCGGATCGCCCACAACCTCGTCGTCGACTATCACCGGTCCCGCCGCGAAGTGTTCGCGCTGGATGATGCGACGCAACAACTCGAAGCCAAGGCCAGCCGCGACGACGATCGTCCGGAGCGGATGCTGGCGGAGCTGATCTCGATGGAGCGGGTCCGCCACGCCATCGGACGACTGACCGAGGAGCAGCAGCAAGTGCTCGTACTTCGATTCTTCGAAGGGCTCGACACCGGCGAGGTCGCCGAGATGATGGGCAAGCGCCGCGGAGCGATCCGCGGCCTCCAGTTCCGCGCGCTCTCGGCGCTGCGCGAGCTGCTGCACCGCGAACAAGACGAACTTCTCCTGAACTGATCGACCAAGCAAGCACACCGGACGCCAACCGTGGACCTACCCTCGCTCGCTCGGGCGCTCGACGCCCTCATCGACCGCCATCGCCGTGTCGGCCACGCCGACGACGGTGGGGCGTTCGATGATGAAGCGGGCCCCCTCGACGGGTTGGCGGAGCTGGCCGCCGCGCTCGACGCGCTGCCGAAGGCGCCCGCGCCGACGCACGACTTCCGCGCAACGCTGGCCGCCCGCCTCATGGCCGCCCCG
>JBDTSC010000470.1:0-2961 GCA_039931375.1 Ardenticatenales bacterium | reverse complement strand
CCGCGGATGCCGCGGGTGTGGCTGCCGGCGTTGCTGCAGGGGTTCGATTGGGCGACCGATCGGTAGTTCGACGGCCGCCGGCTCTCGCGTGGTTGCCGGTCACCGCAGGGTGATCGGCAACCACACCTGGCGCCACGCCGCCTGACCACCGATCGTGATCGGCGGTCGGCCGCTTGCACGCACGACCAGGCCGAACGCCGCGCTGCCCCCGCCAAACACCGGCGCCGCCAGCATGCCGACGACGACGCCCGGCCCCGCGTCCGGGCCGCCTTGCTCCGCCGCGAGCCGCAGCACAGCCGCACCAAGCGTCGCCGTCACGACCGTCGCGGCGACGTCGTCCACCGGCACGCGGACCGTGACGGGGCCGCCGCCCGGCGCGAGCGACACGGTCCAGGGGCCGGCGATGTCAACGCAGCCGCCGGGCGTGCGCGGCCCGATGACCGCCTCGCCGAGCGGTCCGGCCTGCGTCGCCCGCACGCCGGCGGGGTCGAACGGCAACGACGGATCGACGGTCACGACCAGCGCCGGCGAGCGGCGTGGTCCAGCGAGCGGTCCGGTCGCGATGGCGACGATGCGGTGCGCCCCGGGCGCAAGGTCGATGTCGACGCCGAACGCGCCGCTCGCGACGTCCGTCGCCGCCGCCACGGCGCCGTCGACCTCGATCGCGGCGGTCGCGGCGCCGAACGCCTGGCCAGCAAGGTGCGGACGGCGATTGTTCGTCGCGCCGCACATCGTCCGCCAGACAGGCGCGGCGACGTCCAGCCGCCGGAACACCGCCAAGCCGTTGTCACCGAGCGCCGCGACGATCTCCTGGCCGACGACGGCCAGCCGCCGGACGCCCGGCGCCGGCAAGGCGTCGAGCCAGCGGATGGCGCCGAGGTCCGTGACGTCGAGCGCGAGGCCGCGATCGCCCGCGCCGACGAGCGCGAGGCCGCCGTCGAGGGCGATCGCGGTCGCCTCGGCGCCGTCGGGCAGCGCGTAGCGCGCGACCTCGACGGGTTCAAACGGGCGGGTGATGTCGAATACCACCAGACCGGACCCCGTGGCGACGAAGGCGCGGTCCGCGGCGATGGCCACGTCGTAGGCGGAGGCGTCCAACGGCACCATCGCTTCGCGAACCGAACCGGGCGCGCCGTCGCCGGGGTCGAAGACCTTCAGGCCGAAGTCGCCGAGCAGTGCGAACGCATCGCCCCAGCGGCGGATGGCGGTGGTCTTGTAGGCATGCGCAACCGGCTGCCCCAGCTCCGGCGCGCGCGGGTCGGTCAGGTCGATCGGGTACAGCCCGTCGTCCGTCGCGCCGAGGGCCAGGCCACGCCGGCCGCTGACGGACACGGCGCGCGCGACAACGGGCAGCGGCGGGTCTATGAGGGTCGACGCGGCGTCCGGTCCGGCGCTCGCGACGACGACGCGCACGCCGTCCGGCATCGCCGCCAAGGCGATCGGGCCGTCGGCAGAGACGTCGGCGGCGGTGACGCGCAGCGTTTGAGCCTCGGCTGGGCGCAGCGGCGCCCAGTCGGCGGCGCGCTGGGGGACGGCGGCGAGGAAGGCGCTCGGATCACCGTCGCCGATCGACGCGACGGCGGGGACGGGGCCGATGGCTTCCGATGGCAACCGGGGCCGCACCCGGTCGGTGATGGACAGTCTGCCGTCGCTCGTGCGCATGTACCACGCAGCGCCGTTGGAGCCGATGACCGTGCCGGACACGTCGATCGGCATACCGTCGCTCAGCGGCACGATGGCCACGGGATCGACCACGGGATCGACCACGGGATCGACCACGGGATCGATGTTGAACGAGATCGCGCGCAGGCCGCTGATCGCCTCGGTGTCGGTGCAGAGGGCCGCAAGGCGCCCGAAACCGGCGGACATCACGTGCAGGCAATTGCGATCCGACGCCAGCCAGCCGCGCGTTCGGCGCGGGGCAGTGGGATCGTCCAGCGCGATGAGGTCGACTCCGCCCTCGGGGACCGTGTGGTGGTAGAACGCGTTGGCAGCGATTGGTGTCGCGGCTACGAACGCCCGACTGCCGACGATGGCGACGGACGACCCGAAGTTCGGGAGCGTGACCCGACCGATCTCCCGCCATCGGGCGGGATCGGCGCGATCGGCGACGACGAGCGCGCTTGTCGTCGTGCCGGCAAAGCCGACGCTTCCCACCAAGATCGCCATGCGGCTTGAATTCCCCGATCGATCAAAGGGCTGCACGTCCTGGATGATCCCGCCGTCGATGGGAAAAGCAGGGCGCCATCTGGGAAGCACGCGGTCGGAGGCGTCCAGCGTAACGATTGCACCATCGGACGACCGCCCAGTCGCGGAGTGCACCTTCAAGTACAGCCAGTGGTTCGCCACCGCCGCAACGCTGATCCCTTGCCACTCCGGACCGTCGGAGACGGTGGCCAGCAGCGGCGGCGGCGCGGTCGCAGCGAGCAGCCGCGGTGCCGCCGGATTCCCGACGTCGATGACGGCGACGACGCCGTCGTCAAACAACGCGTAGGCCGTGTCGCCCGTCGCCGCCAGCTCGATGGGCACGCGTCCAAGCTCGAGACGGCCGATCGGGTCGAGATCGCCATCCGGCCGATGCTGCATCGTCACGAGCAGGCTGCCGAACAGTGCGATCGTCCCGGCGCCGTCCCCGGTGGCCGCCACCACCGCGCCGCCGAAGTGTCCGCGATCCTTGAGGAGGCCGCCGAGCTGCGATGACAATGCCCCGGTCACCGCAGCGCCATCAGCGTACCACGAGGCCCGAACGGCGTCGCCCGGCGCGGCAAGGTGCGCCTGGGCACCGTTCTGGGCAATGACGGCCGGCGCGGACCGGGCGGCGGCCCATGGCGCGAGCGAGCCGCTGGCGGCCAGAGCGGCGCTGACGAGGGCGGCGGCGATCGGTGCGCGATGGGCGAAATGGCGGAGGACGATCCGGGAGAGAGCGAGGCACGGATGCATGTCGGCTCCACGGGGCGGTGC
>JBDTSC010000469.1:0-2978 GCA_039931375.1 Ardenticatenales bacterium | reverse complement strand
GCGGCCGGCTGGGGGCCTTCAGGCGCTGGCCTCCACCCCTCCCAAAAACTCCACCACCCCCGTCTCCAACGAGTACTCCGCCCCCACCACCACCAACCCATCCCGCTCGATCAGGCGCTCCAGGATCTCCGACCCGTGCCGCAGCTGGTTGACCGAGGCGCCGATGTTCGCCCGCACGGCGTGCCGCACGAGATCGTCCGGACGGTCGCGCAGGTCGGTGTCCAGGAGCGCTTCGACGGCCGGCTGGATGCGGTGGACGATGGAGTGCATGTTCGGCGACTGGTCGGCCACCGGGCGGCGCAGCTGCTCGAGCGTGGCCAGCACGGCGCCGCACTGCGTGTGGCCGAGCACGACCACGAGGCGCGTGCCGAACTGCTCGGCGGCGAACTCGACGCTGCCGATCAGCGACGGCGCGACGATGTTGCCGGCGACGCGGATCACGAACAGATCGCCCACGCCCTGCCCGAAGACGATCTCCGCTGGCACGCGCGAGTCGGAGCAGCCCAGGATCACCGCGAACGGCGCCTGGCCCGTGGCCAGCGCCCGGCGCTGGGCATCGCTGGCCAGCGATGCCTGCTGGTCACCGGACGCGAAGCGGCGGTTGCCGTCGCGGAGGCGGGAGAGGGCTTCGTGGGCGGATAACATCGTCGCTCCGATCGTCCGAGGTGGGGTTCGCGCAGCATCGACGCGATCACCAATCGTACCATCCGGCGACGTCGCGACGGTGGGACGGCACCGGCGACAAGGCGTGGATCGTCAGGCGGGGGCGTCGTGCGATCGCGCCCGCAGGATCTCGCCGACGTCCAGCACGACGTCCGGCCACGCCAGCGGCGCGACGCGATTGCCGACGGCAAGCGACACGACGCTCGCGTAGTGGTCTCCCGCCGGCTCGCGGTAGACCTCGAGCCGGTGCTCGGCGATCGCCAGGATCCAGACCTCCGGAATCCCGGTACGGGCGTAGAGCGGCACCTTGCGATTGCGGTCATAGCGCAGGCTGCTCTGCGCGACCTCGACGACGAGCAGCACGTCGGCCGCTTCGGGATAGCGATCGAAGTAGTCGTTCGGATCCGGGCGGAGAAGGGCGGCATCGGGCTGCAGCATCGTTCGGTCATTCAGCCGCAGGCTGCTCTGGGACGATACGAACGCGCGCGCGCCGATGCGCTGGACGAACAGTCGATGCAGCGTGTTGACGGTTGACCCGTGTTCCGGACCGATGGGCGCCATGATGCGGATCTCGCCTTCCACGAGCTCCGTCCGCGCCTCCTCGGGGATGAAGCCCGATTCGTACAGGCGGACGTAGTCCGAGACGTCGAACCGCCAGCGCCGCTGTTGCGGCCGGACCGTGGGGGCTGGGATGGTGATCACCGTCGGGAACCCCTCTCTCGTGTGCTCGTCGCCGGCGTTCCCGCGGACCCGCCGTGGGTCGGGCGACGATTCATCGACGCTGGACAGTATAGCCGTCAGCGTATCGCCCTGCGGAGGCGCCGGGAAAGGGCGGGGCGACACGTTGGCGACAGGATGATCGACGGCCCAGCCTTGACTCGCTCCATGGCCTTCGTATCGTGATCGCGCTTCGCAATCACGAACGGGGGAACAGCCATGGCAGTGCGGGTCGACCTCAATATTTCACTCGACGGGTTCGCGACGACGACGGACCAGACGCCCGATGACCCGTTTGGGAAGGATTGGGGGCGCCTCGTCGACGCCTACGTCAACACCCGCACGTTCCAGTCGCGGGTGCTCCACGACACGACCGGTGCGGGCACGACCGGCGTCGATGACGACTACGCATCCGCCTACTTCGACAAGGTCGGGGCGGAGATCATGGGCGCCGGCATGTTCGGGCTGCACAACCACCCCGACGATCCCGACTGGCGCGGCTGGTGGGGCGACGAACCGCCGTTCCAGGTGCCGGTATTCGTGCTCACCCACACCCCAAGACCATCGATCGAGATGGCGGGCGGCACGACATTCCACTTCCTGTCCGCGACGCCCGCCGAGGCGCTCGACCGGGCGCTCGACGCCGCGGGCGGCCAGGACGTCCGGATCGGCGGCGGCCCGACGGTGGTCCGCGCGTTCCTCACGGCCGGACTCGTCGATCAGCTTCACGTCGCGATCGCGCCGATCCTGCTGGGCAGCGGCATCCGGCTCTGGGACGATCTGCGCGGCCTGGAGGCCGGCTACCAGGCGCGGGTCGAGGCGGCGCCGAGCGGGACGACGCACTTGACGTTTCGCCGCTGACGGGCGCCTTGTGCGCCCGATACACCGATGGTACAAGTTCGCGTGCGAACCGCACCACCAAGGAGCCCCACCGTGCCCGAGACCGCGCCGTATGCCGCCCGCTTTGACGTCGACTATCCGGAGAGCCTCGATCGGCTCACCACCTTCTTCCGGCTCTTCTGGGCGATTCCCATCCTCATCCTCTTCGGCATTATCGCCAGCGGCGGCCAGAGCGAGACGTACGGGGCGGTCCGCGACGGGGGCGAGGTCGCCCAGACGGTGCGTTCGGCGGGGATCGGGATCGCGGCCCAGCTCACGATCGCCACGGCGTTGATGATCGCCTTCCGCAAGCGCTATCCGCGCTGGTGGTTCGACTTCCAGCTCGAGCTGGCGCGCTTCGGAAGTCGGGTCGGGGCGTACCTCTCGTTGCTCACGGACGTGTACCCGTCCACCGTCGAGGCGCAGTCCGTCCACCTGGACGTCGACTATCCGAACGTCGAGCAGGACCTGAACCCCTGGCTGGCCCTCGTGAAGTGGCTGCTGGCGATCCCGCACTACATCGCGATCGCCTTCCTCAGCATCGGCAGCGTGGTCGCCGTGATCATCGCCTGGTTCGCGATCCTCTTCACCGGCCGCTACCCGCGCGCGCTGTTCGACTACAACGTCGGCGTCATGCGCTGGTGGACGCGCGTGAACGCCTACGCCTTCCTGCTCGTGACGGACGAGTATCCGCCGTTCAGCTTGCGTTAGGCGGGGGG
>JBDTSC010000468.1:0-2990 GCA_039931375.1 Ardenticatenales bacterium | reverse complement strand
CACCCGGAGGCCACTGCGGCGGCCTTTGTGGAAGTCGACGGCGCTGCGTACTTTGCCCCTCTTGGGAGGTCCGTGCGACCTTCGGAAGCTAACATTCTCCTCGCAATCAAGCACATGCGTGTCCGCTTGTCACGGGTAGCGGGAAACGCACGATTCCTTAGTCAAAGGGGACTTCGTCCGGCACTGGAGCCGATCAAAGTGTGTGGGTGCAGGGCGCGGTGCGGAGCCTCGCCGCGACCGACTTGATGTCGGCGACGGGGCCGGGGGGGCCTGTGCATTCCGAGCGAAGGATCCAGCTTCCCCGGGCCCTTGCAGGCTAGCCGGGCGATACGAGGCCCGGCTGATTACCTCATTCGCGCCGATACGAACCTCGCGGGGCCCGTATGGGTCAAGGACCGGTCGATCACCCTGCGGCCGATGCGAACACCCTGGAGTTCGTATCGACGGGGGCGCGGTGGTCCACCCCGCAGCCCATACGAACCAGAGAGAAGCTCGTATCGACGGTGTGGTGGTGAACCACTCCGGACCAATCTAGGCATTCAGACGCTCAAGGAGTTTCAGAAGTTCCAGCCGCCGGACGAGCGATACACGTTTTACAAGCGGTACAAGACGGCGTTTCCGCGACGGAACAACTTCGATCCGGTCAGCGGCCGGCGGTGCTCGCAGGCGTCGCGCCGCACGATCGGCGGGAAACAGCCACGGCACCCCCACCACGTGCATCGTAACTACTTGTTGCAGTTTTCGGATCTCGGTAGAGTCGCCTTGCCACCCGTGCACTGTGCCGGGTCGGACGACGGAGCAGTCGTCTGTGCCGGACGATTCACCAGAGGGGCAGTTTCGCGCTACCGCAATACGGACTAAAAAAATGAGAATGAAACGCTTCAAAACCCACGTCGTGGCCTCCTTTGCCGCCACCGCCAGGGCGCTCACGGTCGCGCTCATCGCCGTCACGCTGCTCGCGTGGAATCCGCCGGCCCGCGCCGCCGCCGCGGTCACCGCCGCCGAGGCGACCGCGCTCGGGACCGACGCCTACGTCTTCGGCTACCCGCTGGTGACGATGGAGTACACCCGCCGCGTCATGACCAACGTCGCCACGGCGCACGGCTCTCGCGCTCCGATGGGGCAGCTCGGCGCGATGCGGCAGTATCCCGACCCGTCCTTCCTCGACGTCACCGCTCCCAACGCCGACACGCTTTACAGCTTTGGCTTCTTCGACGTCACCAAGGAACCGTTCGTGCTCAGCCTCCCGGACGCGCAGGACCGTTACTACCTCTTCCCCATGCTCAGCGGCTGGACCGACGTGTTCCAGGACCCCGGCAAGCGCACGACCGGGACCGGCCCCCAGAAGTACGCAGTCACCGGCCCGGGCTGGACGGGGACGCTGCCGAAGGGCGTGACCGAGTACAAGTCCCCGACCGGCATCGTCTGGATCCTCGGCCGCATCTACTGCACCGGCACGAAGGAGGACTACGCCGCCGTGCACGCGATGCAGGATCAGATCTCCGTCGTGCCCCTCAGCGCGTTCGGCAAGCCCTACACGCCGCACGCGCACGAGGTGGACCCGGCCATCGACATGAAGACCGCCGTGCGCGAGCAGGTGAACGCGCTCAGCGCCCAGGACTATTTCGCGCTGCTCGCGAAGCTCATGAAGGACAACCCGCCGACCGAAGCCGACGCCCCGGCCGTCGCGAAGCTGGCGAAGCTCGGGATCGTCGCCGGCGAACCGTTCGACGCCGCCAAGCTCGGCCCCGACGCGGCAAAGGCCCTGGCGGGCGTGCCGAAGGCGGCCAACGAGAAGATCATGGGCTGGTTCAAGGCGAGCATTCCCGCGGGCGACGGGAAGGACGAGAACGGCTGGCTCTTTTCCACGAAGACCGGCCTGTACGGGACGAACTACCTCCAGCGCGCGATGGTCACCGCGATCGGCCTCGGGTGCAACCGCCCGCAGGACGCGGTCTACCCGACCTCCGAACTCGACGCCCAGGGCAAGCCCTACAGCGGCGCGAACAAGTACGTGGTGCACTTCGACAAGGGGCAGATGCCGCCGGCGGAGGCGTTCTGGTCGCTGACGATGTACAACGACAAGTACTTCTTCGTCGCCAACCCGCTCGACCGCTACAGCATCAGCGCCCGCCAGGACCTCAAGGCGAACGCCGACGGCTCGGTGGACCTCTACCTCCAGAACGAGAACCCCGGCCCGGACAAGGAGTCGAACTGGCTCCCCGCCCCGAAGGATCGGTTCATCCTCATGATGCGACTCTACTGGCCGAAGGAGACGCCACCGTCGATCCTCGACGGGACGTGGACGATCCCGGCCGCGAAACGCGTGGGTTAATCCGGCCGGCGGCGCGCCTTCTCGAGGTGTAAGGCGCCGAAGCGCGCCACGGCGAGAGGGGGCACAACGTCACACGGCTGTCGAACGGGAACAAAATCGAAGACAGGAAACCTATGACCACCAAGCCAAGCTCCCTCATCCGCACGGCCCTCGCCGTCACCCTCGCCGCATCGCTGGCGTCGTGCGCGACTGCTGCTCGCGATTCCGATGCGCCGGCCGCATCGCACCCCTCCGGCGCTTCCCTCGCCGAGCGGACGGTGACCGCCGCCGAGGCCCGCGCGATCGCGCTCGACGGCTACCTCTACTTCTACCCGCTGCTCTCGATGGACGTCTCGCGGAAGCAACTGACGAACCTTGAGCCGGGCAAGGCGTTCGGCAAGGGCCCGATGAACATGTTCGTCAGCGTCCCGGAGTTCCCGCCCGCCGACTTCAAGGCCGTCGTGCGGCCGAACTTCGACACGCTGTACTCCAGCGCGTGGCTCGACCTGACCCGGGAGCCGCTGGTCGTCTCCGCGCCGAACACCGATGGCCGCTACTACCTGCTCCCGATGCTCGATATGCGGAGCGACGTCTTCGCCTCGCCCGGGTCGCGTACGACCGGGACCGAGGCGGGCGACTTCCTCGTCACGCCGCCCGGGTGGCGCGGAACCGTCCC